>JAPHRL010000199.1 GCA_026195755.1 Kangiella sp.
AAATAACCTCCAAAATAACCTCCAGAATAATCATACAGGCAAAAAAAAGAGCAGCTGATTAGCTGCTCTGTTGGTCTTTATTGCCTCGGTAGGGATGGCGCGGTCTGCGCTTCCGCTTACCCTGCTTGTTCCCGCCATCATTCCGATGCTGATGGTTGGAGCGAGCTTTAGCTTCCTCACTGGGTGGAGTCACACCACGCTGATTGGTATCATTTTTCTCCGACTTGTAATGCTTTGAGGGCTTGCCTTTAAACTGAAAGCGAAACATGCTCGCCATGAGCTCGGACAAGGCTGCCCGATAGACATCACGCTTAAAGTTCACTACATTTCGCACGGGATACCAGTAGTTAACCCAGATAAACCCATCGAACTCAGGGTGATCGGTGGCAGCAAAATCGATTTTACTTTCATCAGCCGTTAGCTGAAGTAAGAACCACTTTTGCTTCTGTCCAATACACAATGGTTGTGAGTTTTGTCTTACTAAACGCTGGGGCAATCGGTATTTATACCAATGCTGCGTACTCCCTAGAATACGGACATCATCTTTTTCAAGGCCGACTTCTTCGTATAATTCTCGGTACATGGTCTGCTCGGCGCTTTCGCCGGGATGCACCCCTCCTTGAGGGAACTGCCATGATGTTTGTCCGAAGCGGCGTGTCCAGAGCAACTGGCCCTGGTCATTACAAATGATGATGCCGACGTTGGCTCTAAAGCCTTCTGCGTCGATCATCGATCTATCCAAATCATAAAACTTTGTTATCATTGTTCCACAGACTTGGATTTTCGACAATAAAAAAATATATAGCCTATGACGCAGCAGACTTACGCAACTAAAGAACAGCTTCTCGACAAAGCTCAATCACTGGCAGGTTTTACCCTCGGCGAGCTGGCGGCACAATATCAGTCCGAATTGCCGCAACACCTGTTGCGTGAGAAAGGGCGCATAGGACAATTCTTCGAATATTTGCTCGGTGCCACCTCTGGCTCACTGGCACAACCGGATTTTCTTGAGCTGGGTATCGAGCTGAAAACCCTACCCATAGATAGCTCAGGTAGGCCACTCGAATCTACCTATGTCAGCGTTGTACCACTAACCGAACTTCATGGCCTGACCTGGCACAACTCAGTGGTACGTCATAAGTTAATGCAGGTGTTATGGATTCCGATTCTCGCTGAACGCACAATTCCGGTTGCCCAACGGCAAGTAGCCATGCCATTTATTTGGCAACCAAACACTCAACAGGAAAGCTTATTAAGAAAAGATTTTGAGGATACGATTGAGACAGTCGCAATGGGCCAAATTGAACAAATTGATGCACGCTTCGGTGAAGTGATGCAAGTTAGACCAAAAGCAGCAAACGCGAAAGCATTAACGGAAGCGGTGGGGCCAGAAGGCGAAATGATTAAAACATTACCAAGAGGATTTTATTTAAGATCGTCATTTACCAGACAGATTATCAACAATTATTTCGCAAAATAGAGACCATCTATTTTCGACGGCTCACCATATAATATGCCATTTTTCTTTTGTTGGTCATGATGTCAATTTCTTTTTCCAAGTCGATATATTGACGATAGTAGTCTACAGCTTTCTGTAGTTGCCCAGTTTCGGAATAAACACTTGCCAATATTTTAGATAGCTCCATTAAGCGAACTTTATCATTCAATTCCTCTGCCCGATCGTAGGCCATCTCTGCAATCTTCTGTGCATTAGTAAAATCTTTTAATTCAAGATAAGTTGTAGCCAGACGAATTTCAAAGACATTAGTCATTGTTTTATAGTCGACCGACTTAACCACCGGGTAATGCTCTTCTAGTATCTTTAGGGCCTGTTCCCTTTTATTGGCTTGCACCATTAGCTTCGTTTGTAAGTCTAAAGCTAATGTATAATAAATAGGGTCATTGGCTTCTTTACAATGCACCATAGCTTGTTCACTATGAATTCTTGCCATATCTACATTCTTGATGCTTAACTCCAAATCCGCCAATTCAAAATAGCTACCACATAGTTGTAAGGGATGCTTATTTTGATCGACAACCTTCAACATTTGTCGAGCATAACCAATAGCGGTATTGGTCATCCCTGACTGTCTAAATAGGCTCGTCAGGTTTTGTAGAGTTGCATATTTATGCCAAGGATGGGCATCCATTGTTTCTAAATTTTCAATTGCATCAGAAGCATGCATATAAGCTTTCTCATAATTCCCTGCAAATAAATAAAT
>JAPHRL010000088.1 GCA_026195755.1 Kangiella sp.
ATATGACTGGAAAAATTGACGGTTCCAGGCTGGGTGGTCTCTATAAGAGCATGCCCAAAACCGCAATTTTGTGTATGGTGGGCGCCGCTTCGATTTCAGCCTTCCCGCTATTTAGTGGCTTCGTCAGTAAGTCGATGGTGATGTCGGCGGCGATTGAAAATGGTTATGGCTGGGCTTGGTTGTTGTTGTTATTCTCAGCAGCAGGCGTATTCCACCATGCTGGCATCAAGATCCCATACTTTGCTTTCTTTGCTCATGATTCAGGGATTCGTACGACCGAGCCACCGAAGAATATGCTAATGGCGATGACTATTTCAGCGGTGTTATGTATTGCGATTGGTGTCTATCCAAACGCTCTGTATCAATTGTTGCCATTTGATACCGGCTATAATCCTTATGATGCTACACACGTGCTCACTCAGTTGCAGCTACTGTTCTTCTCTGCATTGGCCTTTGTCTGGTTGAATTTACGTGGCATGTATCCACCAGAGTTACCATCTGTGAATTTGGATGCAGACTGGCTCTATCGTCGATTATTCCCAGCAACGTTGAAGCCCTTACTTAATGGCATGTGGCGTTTGGATAGAGCCTTCAGAAGCTGGTTTATGAATCGCTTAAATGGAGCGCTTGGTATGCTGTCGCGTCATGCACCGGATGGTGTCTTATCAAGAACCCAGCTTTCAGGAAGCATGGTCATCTGGGTCACGATATTGTTAGCGACTTTTCTGATATTAAGTTTTTGGTAACTAATGATTGAGCATTAAACAGTAATAAGAAAAAGCCGGCTTGCGCCGGCTTTTTCGTTTAGGCTATTGGAAGCCTACTGAACGATAACAAAGTCTTCTAACTCAGGGCATAAACCTTCCAGTTTTACTTTGTAATGCCAGTCCGCAGTCGTATCCCCCATGAACCAGTTGCGTGTATCTAGATACGCAGTCGAGTTCACGCAGTGTTGTGGCGAGATTCTGTAACTACGACCAGTGCCTTTAGGGTTGTCATACTCATAAGTAATCACTTCAAACCCTTTACCGATACCAGGGCCGGTGCCACGGTATGGGTTGGCAAAGCAGGAGGTAGCAGCTAAGCAAGTGTAATCATCAACCGCGATGGAGCCTTTATAGACGTGATGGTCATAGGTGTCAGATACCGACGTCTTTTCAAGTTTTTTAACATTGGAGTTCAACCAGTTGTAGAGATTAACGCCTGGATATGCTGCACTAATTGCTCCAGTTGTGTAAGCCAAAGGATGCTCACAATCTGTCCATTGTCGAGTATTACGACAGGCATCCATAGCAGTACTAATTTCTATCTGTGAGCTGCCACATTGGCTTGGAGTGCTTCTATTGTAATCACTCCAAGGTGAACAGCGCTCGGTATGTTGAACACTGATGTTGGCCCAGCGTCGCATTTGAGCTAATGGTCCTTGATTACCAGTAAAATCAGCAAAAATAGCAGAGTGAGGATAGTTGCTATAAGCAGAAGGTCTAACATATTGGCGTGTGGAGAACTCAACTGCTGCCCAATTGCTGGAATTGGTACCTTGTAAGAACTGATTATACTTGTCGACAACATTAGCTGGAGTCACGCTGGCAGATAAGCCCTCTGGTCCACCGACTTGCGAAGCACTGATGCTAACCTGCAGATTTTCTAGAAGGATTTCCAACTCGCTATTTGATGAAGCTGCACCGTTAGCGTTGAATACATCCCCTAGTTTTAAACCAAGCTGACCTTTCTTTTGTTCGCGCTCTGTATAGCTGTATTTCTTGGAGTCAAAGGAGAACACCAGATAAAGTGCTGAGCCAACGTTGGCACCATCGATAAAGGCATCGCCACAGAACTCTCTGAAATCTGCTTTGGCATCGGCATCATTCGGTGACAACATATTGTTGGTAAAGTCTGGATCGATTGGATCGGCAGAAGTTGCCAAGCGCCAGTTTTCTTCGCGATTCACGATTTTTACGACAAAACGAATCGTGTCATGATCTGAGATAGACTCAACAAAGCGAGACTTCTCTCCAGAAACACCCAGACTCAGGTCATCACCCGTAAAGCCAACTTTGGCCGAAGCTGAAACGTCAAGTAACTCTGCCAAGTGATCATTATTTTCAACATAATCCACGTTAAAAGTTACAGGCTCATAGGGAGTATTTTGAGTGATTTGGAAGTTTGCCTGATCAACATCGAGACAGGTTTGTTTCAAAGAACCTCGAATAAGATCATAGCCATCACCAAGGTAAAATCGTTCACCTGAACTGGTGGTAGAAAAAGTCGTGCCACTTGAGGCATCATCTCTAATCAAAGCTGATTTGTAGCTATCTGCTGAAGATTTATAAGCAGTAGCTTTTTGATCGATGTTGGAAAGGAAGCTGTATTCAGCATAAAGGTTTGGACGCGGTTGATAATTTACCATCATCTTGTCGCTGTAACGGTAACCACTACAACCTTTGCTATTACATGATCTGACTCTGTAACGCTTTAAGGCTTTGCCAGATGAAGCGGTAAAGTATTTACTCGTTCCGTAACCATCGTATACTTTTGACCAGCTGCCATTGTTGGTTTGTTGGTAGAGTTCATTGCGAACCGAATACCCATAACCATTGCCGCTACTCCAGGTCACACGATAATTGCTGTCATTGGTATAAGTGGGTGTTTTAATAGAGCCAGGCGTTCCTGGTGGATAGTAAGGTCCTGTTGAGCCGCCACCGCCGCCATCACAATCATCGATCGGTTCAATTCGATTGACGCTTGGACTTTGAACTTTGGCAGGCTCTAAGCAAGGCTCTATGAGTTGAGGGGATACTTTTGGGCTTAATAGTTCTTTGTCTTTTGCATAAAGATCAGCTGAGCCTGACCACAATATTGGCAATAGACACGCCATGGTGAGATATTTATAACTTTTCATGATTTAATAACCTTTCTGTTTGTGAATTAGGCTTCAAAACAGTGCCATAAATCAGTCAAAGTGGGTTGATGACGTTGTGATAGTTAGTTGATTATAATGTAATAGCAACTTAATGATAATACTAAAAAAACAGTAATATACGAGATATATCAATAGCTTATATTTCATACCATATAGCAGAGAGAGCACTCCGAAAGTCATGCCGAAAACCATAAAAATGGGAAGCTGGGTAGTATTTCCCGATCACAATAAACTGTGTTTCCAAGGTGAGGATCATCATATAGAGCCGCTAGCGATGGATGTGCTGGTTTACTTTTCCGAGCATCCGCAACATGTGGTTAGTAGAAATGAGCTAATCGAAGCTGTGTGGGGAGGAAGAGTCGTCGGTGATCATGCTGTTTATCGAATCATTAATAAACTGCGCCAAATTTTAGCGAAAGATACTGACCAAGAGTACATTAAGACCATCAGAAAGAAAGGCTACCAGTTGGTATGCGATGTTGACTTGGTTGAGGACCCAGTTAGAGGTGGGGTCATTGACTCAGAGCAGACATCAGCCAATCGTTCAGTAACCCGTGCCGATCAAAAGTTAAATGAATCTGAGCTTATCAGTTCTAACCAAAATCATAGCCAGTCGAAACAGCATAAGTATAAAGATAGTAGTTCGTGGCGGAGAAGCATTCTCCGGATACTTTTATTATGCATAGTGATGGGTATTGGGATCCTTGCGGTAAAGCTTTATTTTTATTTCGCCTTAACCCGTTATGATCATTCAACACCACTCATTACTTTAGAGGGAGCAATTCGGGACCCCAGTTTTTCTCCTGATGGGCAATTCATAGCTTTTAGTTATCGAGAAAGTGTGAAGGATGACTGGAACATTTATGTTGAATCTTTGGTAGACGGGCGTTTATACCAAATCACCGATGATATGACAGATGAGCTCAAACCATCATGGGCTCCCGATGGTGGTAAGCTTGCTATTTTGCGCTATGACAACCACGCTTGCATGATTGACTCAATTGCAGTTCCAGTGGCTGTTTCTTCGCCTGCTTCTTCGGGAGAGTCAGTTGCTAACACGTTAGCCAATTGTTCAGGGGTATTGCAGCACAACGATGTGGCTTGGGGGAAGGAGGGTAAATATCTCTATTACACCAGCGCCAGCTCTAAAGTCTCTCCATTACAGGTTTTCCGGCTTACTATATCAACCGGTAAAACCGAGCAGTTAACCAATTATACTCAGGGAGAAACTCGGGGCGCTCTAGGCCTTAGGCTGTCGCCTGATAATAGTCGGCTTGCAATTCTAAAGGACGTTAATTGGCGTAACAGTCGAATTGATTTACTGGATTTGTCTAACAACACTGTAGAGACCATACGCCATTTGATTGGCTGGAATCGTTATTTTGATTGGTCGGCAGATGACGCTACTATAATTTACAACCGAAACTCAACCGAGGTCGATGCTTATAATGTATCTTTTGGTGTAGAGAAAAATATTGCTAAGAGTGTAGAGCCTATTTCTTTTCCCGCTCACTCGCCCATAAAAAATGAATTGGCCGTGGTTACAGGCCGCAAGGTGGTAAATATTGTTGCTGAGTCGTTAGGCGATAATTCTGCCACCGAACAACAACCCCTGATCATTATATCGTCCAGTTCGATTGATAATTATGCAGAGTATGCAAACACCTCAGACCAAATCGCCTTTGTTTCGAGAAGAACAGGTGAGCCACAAATATGGCTGAAAAAGATGGATGGAAGTGAAAAACAACTGACCGCCTTTGAGAAAAGCTTTGATATCAGGCGAATAAGGTGGTCACCAAGCGACGAAGCTTTGTTATTCATTCATAATAATCTGCTCTATCAATTATCTTTAGATGACCAAAAACTTAAGGTTTTGTACGAGGCGCGAGAAGGAGAGACCATAGAAGGGGAGTCATGGGCTGATGATGGTTATTCAGTATTATATTCATCGGACCGGGATGGGGATTGGCAGGTATATAAGCTTGCCTTGCAAGAAGTGAGTGGCAAGAAACAACCTAAACAATTAACTCAGAAAGGTGGCTATGCCGCTTTCGAATCGCCCGATAAAGCAGGAGTTTTTTATTTAAAGTATCACACCAAAGGGTTATGGTTTAAGACTTATGATGCGATTATCGCTGGTTCAGACAAAGAGACTCGCATACTTGATAATATAGATGTTTTTAGTTGGAACAGTATTTATCTTAAGCGAAATAATATTTTCTACCTGTCCAATGAATACCCAAAGATGAGTATTTATCGATATGACTTGGCTGCTCGAAAGCACTTTTTTGTTCAGAACTATTACGGTTCACCCTGGTTACTTTCAGTCTCTCACCAAGCTGATAAGATTCTGTATCAGCGAAATACCCAAACCCAATCCTCATTAGTGTTATTAAAGCCTTGAGTTTTAACTCAAGGCTTTAATCGTAGACTACCTTTCGCTGCAAAAAACATTGAAAAGGCGGCACATGAAGCTTCTTTCTGAAGTGTCTTCGCCGTCATTACCAGTGCCAGGCTCATCAGCTTGCAACATAAGTGGGTTAGCCGAGGTGTAAGATGTACTATTGTGAGTTAGCCCGTAGTTAAGGCCAATGAATAAAATTAGAACTAAAGCAAATAGTGATTTCATTATATTTCTCCTTCAGCGTTATTGCCGTTATTCAACTTTTTGAGTCCAAAATGGGACGGGTAGAAGCTTAAAATGGTCCGCGCCTATTAGCTAGTGGGGTTGCTTAATGTTTAGTTAATGGAAAGTTAAGCAGCAATAAAGTACCTGACTGATAGATAAAGCGACATGGCTAGAAGCACCGCAGGTTTATCTTTTTGGGGTTTTAGGGTATTTTACAGCGCTCAGATTACAGCGCTCAGAATGACACTAAAAACTGCTGATTTGATTTTATGTCATATAACGAGCGGTGTTATTTACTGAGGTGGTTGTTGTTACAGCTGGAAATGGCTCTTACTATGTGCTAAAAAGTCTGTGACAATTGACCTCTTACCAGTTACAAGAATTCTTAAATTATGGGGATAGCTGATGGTTTCAACAGCTAAGGCGTTAACGCCAGCTGCTTTTGCAGAACAATATATCGTTGAATCAATTTGGAACGGCAAGTTTGCTGCCGGCACTATTTTGCCTGCAGAGCGTGAGCTGGCAGAGATTATTGGGGTGACACGTACGACATTACGTGAAGTCTTACAACGTTTGGCACGTGATGGCTGGTTGACGATCCAGCACGGAAAGCCGACTAAAGTAAATGATATCTGGCAGTCAGCTACTCTTAATGTTCTGGATACCTTGATTACCTTAGATGATGAGGGCTCCATGAAACTAGCCGATGATCTTTTACAGGCTAGAACCTCAATTGCCAGTATTTTCTTACGCCAGGCAGTAAAAAACAATCCTGAGAAGTTGTTGGAAGTATTAAAAGAATTGGATGATGTCAGTAATGATGCTGATGGATACATTGATTTCGACTGGCACTTCCATCATTCTGCAACCCGCGCCTCCGGAAACCCAATTTATACATTAATGCTAAATGGTTTCGAAGCTATATATTATAAACTCGGTCGTTTTTATTTTGGTTGGGAGCAAACGCGAAAGCTGGCGTATCAATATTATAAAGATCTTGAAGTGGCAATTGGTCAGGGCGACGCTGACAAGGTGGTTAAAATCCTTTGGGATTATGGTCATGAAAGTGGCGAGCTTTGGAATAAAGCCAAATCAGAGTTAAAAAGTTTCAGTGAGTTGGGCGTATAAATTACTGGTAAGTCCACTTGCATAAAACCACTATTAAAGAGTAGGATTGGGGTAATTCTGCATATAAACAAAACGAATAACGGCCTTATAAGCCGTTTATACCGAATGGGAGTTAAGAGATGAAAAAAGCTTTATACGGAGTCGCGCTGATGAGCAGCATGATTTTGACGGCTTGTACTGACGGTCCAGAAGAACCAAAAATTCCGGGTACTGGTGACGGTAGCACTAAACTCGTTGCACCAGTATTCGCGCCGGGTGACGGTGAGTTACCAATTCCTAATGATTTGCTGTTTAACGGCACAGCTGATTTAACTCTTAACATCCCAACCGATGATCCAACTGATATGTCTGATCCGCAAAATGCGATCAATGCATTGGACGGTTGGTCAACTCATGCTCCTTTTAGCATTGAGTTCCGTGGTGCAATAGACGGTTCAACCGTTGTACCCGGTCAAACCGTTCGGTTATTTAAAGTCTCAGTTAATCGCCCAGAAGCTATTCCTGGTACAGGTATTCCAGCTCCGACAGGCCCTGTGACTGGTGTTGAAGCTGAGTTAGCGGCGGGCGTAGACTTCGTTGCTGTCCCAGCAAGTTCAACTTCTGTTGGCGTTATACCGCTGAAGCCTCTAGAGCCACAGGCCAGCTATATGGTTGTAGTCACCAACGGTATTTTGGATGCTAATGGCAATGCAGTGATTTCTGACGCACAATTCTCAGTTGTAAAGTCACCAGACCCCATTCCTGAAGGTAGCGCCACAGCAGGTTTAGAGCCCGTACGTCAATTAACGCAGACAATGTTAGCGGCATCCACTAGTGCTGGCATTGATCGTGATGATGTTGTTCTAACTTATCAGTTTACGGTGCAATCAGTAGCAAACGCGCTAGTAACAGCGAATAATGCCTATGTGCAGGCTGCGGCTGATGCCGGTTTGCGACCTGCATCCAGCTTTTCAAGCTTGATGACTGATACCACACCCTTCACTGGTATTGGGGCAGCTAATCTTTATAAAGGTGAGGTGACATTACCTTACTTGTTAACAGCACCTACCGCTGGAAACCCTACCTCAGTACTTGATAATTCCTGGGTTGGTGCACAGCAAATTCCAACACCACAAGGCCCAATAGCTAACCCATTAGCTGGTGCGCCAATTACTTATGCAAACCCTCTGGCGCAAAAAACGGGTGACGAAATTGTTCCGCTATTGGTTTCAGTACCTAAAGATCCAAACTGTTCGAAACCTTACCCTGTAATGATTTTCCAGCATGGCATTACCAGCAATCGTACAGCGATGCTTGGCATAGCGGACACTATGGCCAGTACTTGTACTGCGGTAGTTGCTATGGACTTACCATTACACGGTATAGGTTCAAATAACCAAGTACATCAAGGGCTTCAGCTAGCAAGTGGCGGCGCAATAGGTATTTTTGAAGGGTACAGCGCAGGAGATGTGCGCGAACGTACTTTTGGTGTTGACTATATTGATAACGCTACTTCGGCACCAGGTCCTGATGGTCAAGCTGACCCATCGGGTGCTCATACTATTAACTTGACCAACTTGGTGGTTTCTCGAGATAACTTACGTCAAGCCGTACTCGATTTACTGGTTCTTGAAGAAGCTATTCCTGCAATGGATATTGATGGTGATACACAGCCCGACTTTGATCCTGACAATGTAAGCTTCATGGGTCATTCTTTAGGCGGAATTGCAGGTTCAAAGTATATTGGCCTATCAGACAAAGTAAAAGTCAGTGTGCAAGCGACTACTTCCGGAAGTATAGCTCAAATGTTAGATGGTTCGGCTTCATTCAGTCCTCGTATTCGTGCAGGATTAGCCGCAGCATCAGGTGTTCCTGCAGATGACCCATCTTTTGAGTCAGCGGTTTTGAAGCCATTTTTGTTTGCAGCGCAAACTGTGGTTGATTCAGGCGACCCGGTAAACTATGCAGTGTTAGCACGTGCTTTAGATATTCCAACACTGGCACTTCAAGTTCAAAATGACCAAGTTGTACCAAATCAAGTTGCTGGTGCACCATTAGCTGGTAGCATCCCTCATGCTGCGTTATTTGGTTTACCTACGCTAACCGAGTCGACTGCAACTGATAGGGCATTCTTAAAGTTTGTGTCAGGCGACCATGCTTCGCCTCTTAGCCCAGCAGCTGATGCGGCGGTAACAGTTTCAATGCAAACTGCGATTGCTAACTTCATAGCTTCAGGTGGCACTCAGGTTGTGGTATCTGACCCTAGCTTGGTGGAGCCCTAAGTATTATAGTTATACAGACTTACATTAAAGCCCTCATAAGAGGGCTTTTTTGTGCCTATAACAAAACTGCTAAAACCGAATGGTCATTAAAAGGTAACTGTTATACCTTTAGCCAAGTCGGTGTTAAAATAGCCAACTATTTTGTGCTGAAAGCCATTAAGGCCTTGGCAGTTTTAGAAGTGACAGTCTGACATTCGGAGAATGACTTGGAATTTTTAAGTGAATACGGTTTATTTTTATTGAAAACAGCTACCGTTGCGGTGGTCATCATCATTATTATCAGCATGTTGATTAGCGCAGGTCAAAGACAGCGCTCGACAAGCAAGGGTGATATTAAGGTGGTTAACCTTGGCGAGACGATTAAAGACAATAGTCAATCCATAAAAAATGAAATTCTGACTAATGCTGAGTATAAGCAACTTCTTAAGGAAGAGAAGGAACGTGATAAACAGCAAGAAAAAGAAGCAAAGCAGAAACTAAAGCAGGCTAAAAAGGATGTTAATAGGGCTTCAAGCGCGCCAGTAGTTGCCGTTGAGGCTTCTGGTGATGAGGCTGGGTCTGAAGACGCGGTTGTTGCAGATGAAAGCTTATCCGATAGCCCTCAAAGAATGTATGTTATTGATTTTGATGGGGATATACATGCGTCGGGTGTGGATTCCCTGCGTGAAGAAATCACAGCGATTCTTGCTACTGCCAACCAAAATGATCAGGTTTTGGTGCGCCTCGAGAGCCCTGGGGGCTTGGTGCAT
The DNA here is from genome assembly GCA_026195755.1 of Kangiella sp. Taxonomy (GTDB): domain Bacteria; phylum Pseudomonadota; class Gammaproteobacteria; order Enterobacterales; family Kangiellaceae; genus Kangiella. The sequence goes on from JAPHRL010000088.1 coordinate 9,691, forward strand.
AGTTATGGTCTCGCTGCATCACAGCTAAAACGTGTGCGTGATGCTGGTTTAAAGCTGACTATTTCTGTGGATGAAGTTGCCGCTAGCGGTGGCTATATGATGGCCTGTGTCGCTGATGAGTTGGTTGCTGCACCTTTTGCAGTGCTAGGTTCCATTGGCGTAGTTGCTGAAATTCCAAACTTTAATCGTTTATTGCAAAAAGCGAATATAGATTATGAGCAACATACCGCCGGTCAATACAAGCGCACCTTAACCATGTTTGGTCAAAACACAAGTGTAGCGCGTGAGAAATTTAAACAAGAGCTTGATGAAACGCACCAACTGTTTAAAACCTTTATTCACGAAAATCGTCCTGACCTTGATTTAGATAAGGTCGCAACGGGCGAGCACTGGTATGGTCGACAAGCACTTGAGCTTGGACTTGTTGATACGATTCAAACTAGTGATGATGTGATTCTAGATGCGCTTAAGTCGATGGATGTCTATTCAATTAAATACGATATTCGCAAACCTCTAACTGAACGTTTATCGCTCAATCTGTATCAGGCAATGGACAAGTTTGTTCTGCGTTGGATACAACGTTCTTCACAAAGCAATATCTTTAAATAAGCCATACTTCTTTTATATGGAATTTGAATTCTGGGACAACTGTTGGCAGCGTGAGTCTCAGCCGTTTCACCTGGCTGAGGCGCACACCTTTTTAGTTACCTATGTGCAGCAGTATTTTTCCAAGGATGAAAAAATCTTAGTACCGCTTTCCGGCAAGTCCCTGGATTTAGTGTTTCTGTCTGAGCAAGGCTATTATCCGATCGGTATTGAGTTTAACCCCAAAGCAGTCAATCGATTTATTCAAGAAAACCAACTGGAATTTGCTTCGAAATCTTTTTCTGCCCCCAAAGATCACCAATTAGTTTGTTATCATAATGACACTATGGAAGTGTGGTTGGCGGATTTTTTCGAAGTTACGCAAGATCATATAGGAAGCTTTAAGCAGGTCTATGACAGAGCGGCATTCATTGCGTTGCCAGAAAGTATGCGGCAACCTTATGCCAGGCATTTGAATAGCTTGTTGGCAGAGAATGCGACTATCCTTCTGGTCACCATGGACTATCAGCCTGATGAGATGTCAGGGCCCCCATTTCTCGTCACTTCGAATGAAATCAAACAGCAGTTTCCAGAAGGGAAAGTTGAAGAGCTTTGTCGCTGTAGCCTGTTAGACAGTCACCCACGCTGGAAAGAACTTGAGTTAAGTCGTTTAGACGAAGTGTTATACAAAATTACTTTTTAATGATTATGAAAAATACTACCCCTTACGGACTTTGGCAGTCACCCATTTCTGCCGAAATGTTAGCCAGCAAATCAACACGCTATGGCCAGATGCAATATATCAACGATGCTGTTTATTGGCTTGAATCACGTCCGCACGAACAAGGCCGTGGCGTCATAGTGCGCTCTCAAAATGGTAAGAGAGAGGATGTGACACCAGAGGGTTTTAATGTGCGTACTCGCGTTCACGAATATGCCGGTGGTGATTTCTGGGGTAGGGGTGAGCATTTACTATTTGCAGATGACTCTAATCAACAGCTGTGTCTGCAAAACCTGGCGACCAACAGTGTTGAGTTTATAACGCCTGAGCCGCCCGTCAAACGTAGCCTGCGTTACTGCGATGGTGAAGTTGCTCCTAATATGGCGTATACCGTTTGTGTGCATGAGCGACATGAAGCAGATGAAGTTATCAATGAATTAGTTGTGATTTCACTGTTAGCACCTTTTACCAAGCACGTCATTGCCCAGGGATATGATTTTTATTCCAATCCACGAGTTAGTCCCGACGGTAAGCAGCTGTGCTGGATTAGCTGGAATCACCCGAATATGCCATGGGATGAAACCGAGCTGTGGCTGGCCGATATTTCTGCATCTGGCGAGATTGCTAATCAGCGCAAAGTTGCTGGTGGTGACAATGTTTCGGTCTATCATCCTTTCTGGTCAGCGGACAACCAGCTGTACTACGTAGCTGATCCAGAGGGCTGGTGGCATATCTACCGTTTAAGTTCTGAGCAGCCGGTACATGACAAACTGGATATTGAGTTTGGTTTGCCACAATGGGTGTTTGGTTGCCGCACGGTGCAGTGGCTTGATGACAAATCTTTGGTCGCTATTGGCACCAGGCAAGGCCAGCAGGCGCTGTATCAAATCAATCTGGAAGATGGTGCTGTCGATCTGTTTAGTGACCAATGGACAGCATTTAATGGTCAGATGGTTACTGCTGGTGACGAGATGTATTTTATGGCCGCCAATCCGCAGACTGGAGAAGCGGTTTATCAGGTAAATATGCACAGTCGTAAAGCGGAGCAGTTGACTGATAGTGATAGTGACCAGCTTTCAGAATATCTCTCAGTGCCGAAACATATCGAATTTCCAACTACGGGTGATCAAAAGGCTTACGGCTATTTTTATCCGCCAAAGAACCCAGAGTACCAGGAACTGAAAGAAGAAAAGCCACCCTTGATTGTGCTGAGCCATGGTGGACCAACAGGCATGACCGATAACGGTTTAAATCTGACCATTCAATATTGGACCAGCCGCGGCTTTGCAGTAGCAGATGTCAATTATCGTGGCAGCACCGGCTATGGTCGTGCTTATCGGGATAGCCTGAAAGGACAATGGGGAATTCTGGATGTCGATGACTGCATTGCCATGGGACAGTATCTGGCAAAGCAAGGTTTGGTAGATGGTTCAAGAATGGCGATTAGGGGAGGCTCAGCAGGCGGATATACGACTTTATGTGCGCTAACCTTCCATGATGTCTTCAAAGCCGGTATGAGTCGCTATGGCGTTGCCGAGCTGGTTTCACTGTCGCAGGACAGTCATAAGTTCGAAATCCGCTACCTGGACTCTGTTGTGGGACCTTATCCAGAGTGTTCAGACTTGTATCATCAACGTTCTCCGGTTAACCATACAGAGTTACTATCCTGTCCGATCCTGATACTGCAGGGGCTGGAAGATAAAGTAGTCCCTCCAAATCAGGCAGAGGCTATGGTGAAGGCGCTTGAAGAGAAAGGCTTGCCTTATGAGTACATCACCTTTGAAGGGGAAGGGCATGGTTTCAGAAAGCCTGAAACTATCATTAAAGCCTTTACTGCTGAGCTTCAGTTTTATCAGAAGTATCTGCTTTAATAATTAGGAAAAGATAGTTACTGAGTCTCGTGGGGGACTGACGAGGTTTGGTCAATTTCAAGATCATAGAATAGAGTGAAATAGCCATCCTCGGGCTCAAGTAGCAAGTCGACACTTAAGAGAAATTGTAGCGGTGAATCTTCGGTGTAAACAGTTTGCACGGATAGCTCAAACGTTCCTTCTCGGTCTTTATCCTGCAAAAAAGGGTGTTTTTGTAGCGCTCTGAACTGCTCGACTCCTTCTTCATCAAGTCGATACCAGCTAATATGCTCAACACTGTCGTCCTTGAACCAGTGTTTAACAGTCCTTATCTTTTCTTCCTCAAGCTTCTCCAGAGATAAGTATTGGTCAATGTAAGTTTCAGTGTCCTTGTAGCTATATGTGAGTTGGTTGGCCTCTATAACGTTAGTTTTGGTATTGCTACGAACTCTGACACGAAGCTCTTCAGGATTAAGCCGAATAAAATCTTCCTCATCAAAACTCGACATTTTAAGCATAGTGGATAAAGGCACATTAGAGCATGCCTGTACTAACACAATGATAAGTAGGGTTATCAGAAAGATGGGGAGAATTCGCTTCATTACTAGAGTGTAATCCTTTTTATCTAAAACCCATATAAAAAGAGGCGGTAAAGGCCGCCTCTAAATATTTTGTATGATTAATTAATCATCAAACTCGGTATGAACTTTGGCATGATTATAAACATCTTTGTCCAGCTCATTTTCACTTTTGGCAACGATAACACTGACTGCGGCGTCACCAGTAATATTGACTGCGGTACGCGTCATATCGAGTAGTCGGTCAATACCCAGGATCATACCAATCGCTTCGACAGGTAGGTTAACTTGTGTCAGTACGCCTGAAAGCATAATAAGGCCTACACTAGGCACGCCTGCAGTTCCTACTGATGCAAGTGTTGCGGTTAGAACCACAGTCAGTAACTGCGCCATACTCAAATCGACACTGTAAGCCTGGGCAATAAACAGCGTCGCAATACCCTGCATAATAGCGGTGCCATCCATATTGATGGTTGCACCAAGCGGTAAGGTGAAGGAATAAGTATTGCGGTGCACGCCAAGGTTTTTCTCTACACAACGCATGGTAACCGGCAGGGTGGCATTACTGCTGGAAGTACCAAAGGCGGTAAGCATCGCTGGCCACATTCCCTTGAAAAAATTAATGGGGTTGAGACGGGCAAGGACAGTAATTAAAACACCGTAAGTTATTAAAGCATGAAGAATTAAGCCACCTATAACTAGAGCAAAGTATGCACCAAGTGAGCCGGCAATTTTGTCGAAAGGGAACTCGGCGAAGGTTTTTGCGATGAGAAAGAAAACCCCATAAGGCGCGAAGCGCATAATGATATTGACCAGCTCCATTACCACTTTATTCATATCATTAAACCAATTCCCTATACGCTTTCCTTTTTCACCAGCCATGGTGATGGCTAAGCCGATCAGGATAGCAAATACAATAATTTGCAGCATCTTTTCGCTGACCATTGCTATAAAAGGATTGGTGGGAATAATATCAATCAAAACTTGAGTTAATGGTGGCTTATCACTCGCATCAAAGTTGGCGTCACCAATATCCATGCCAACACCGGGTTTAAATATTGAAGCCAGTGACAAAGCACCGATTAAAGCAATTGAGGTGGTAAGTAGATAAAGGCCAATAGATTTCAAACTGAGCTTTCCCAGCTTTGAAGGGTCAGCCAGCGAGCTAACACCGCATACCAGTGACACCAATACCAGCGGAACCATTAGCATTTTCAAGGCATTGATA
>JAPHRL010000189.1 GCA_026195755.1 Kangiella sp.
AAATCAATAGTAATCAGTTCAGTCCAGCTTCTGTTCGAGCATATCCAGCTCTTTCAGCATATGTTCAATGTCTTTACGCTGTTGGAGCAGGGCATCCCGACGTTTCTGGATGAGTTCTACGAGAAGTTTTGCCTGCTTTTGCTTACCTTCAGGCAAATCATATAAATCGATAATTTCGCGGATTTCGGCCAGTGAAAAGCCAAGGCGTTTACCGCGAAGAATCAGTTGCAGGCGGACTCTGTCTCTGGCGCTATAGATGCGATGAACACCGCGACGCTCAGGGCAAATCAGTTTTTCATCTTCATAATGGCGAATCGAACGCGCGGTAATACCGAACTCTTTAGCAAGATCGCTAATACTGTATTCTCTTTCGCTGATGGTTTTTGCTGTCTGGCCTGACATAAGCCTGCTTATTCTGACAAATAAGATAAAATGATACCTTACCTTTACGCAAACGTAAACTTGATGAAGTCTCGTTTTATCCAGATCAGACCAGTCCTGATCGGCCTGTTTGAAGGAAAATCCGACTAAGTATTTGATATTTGATTGCTGTGATTAAAAAACAACCAATTGAGCTGATATCTTCAATAAAAAATAACTTTATAAGCTAACTGATTGATATGAAGAAAATATGATCAAAGTGTGAAACTTATCAATTGCCAAGCGCTCTAAGTTAGGTGTAAGTTAAACCTATAGAGTAAAAAAATAGACAGTGACTAGACGTTTAATGACAGTAAACAACAGAATTTTAGAATAAAGCCGATCGCTCGCAAGAGCCGTCGGCTTTTTTTATGCGTTTAATACATCAAGTAAACATCGTTAACAGCAAAGGGGACGACATCTATGAAACGTCAGAAAAGAGATAAACTTCAAAGAGCCCACACAAAAGGTTTTAATGCCGCACTTCAAGGCCAGTCTAAAGAAAACTGTCCATTTGAAGAACTGAATGCGCGAGAGGAATGGTTAGGCGGTTGGCGAGAGGGCCGAGAGGCGTTTACTACCAATGGAATGAAAGCTTATATTTAGCACCCTTTAGTAAATAGTTTATCAATACATCATAATATAAAATACACAAGCCCGGCTCAGACCGGGCTTTTTAATGCGTAACTATCGAGTATTGAATCAAATTCTCACTATCAATATACTTGCAGGCGGATAATGAAAGATAAAAAAGGATTAAAGATGAAAATAACTGCTCGCTTAAGTTTTTTACTCTTCTTACTAGTTACGACCTCCATCTCTCTTGCAAGCTTTGATGATGCCGTAGAGCATTATGAAGACGGGGATTACAAGCAAGCTTTTATGGAGTTTCAGTCACTGGCTGAAATCGGACATAAGGAAGCTCAGTTTAAACTTGGCCTAATGTTTAAAGAAGGAGCTGGAACTGATAAGGATTTAGTCAAAGCGTATGGCTGGATAAAGTTATCTGATGAAAATACACAAACAAAGCTAGAGTTAATTGATCAAGTATACCAGCAGCTTAACAATCAACAGCAGGCCGAAGCAGTTAGCTTCTACGCAAGCTTGAATGAGACCTTAAGTGAAGAAGCTCTAAAAGTTGCGCTTGAACCTATTTATAAAAACACGGACAGGAGATCTGAAGCTGAAATTAGACGTGAGGATCCAAAGATATTAAAGTCCGTTGCTCCCTTGTATCCAAGGGAAGCTTCTTATAAGGGGGTTGAAGGTTGGGTAACCTTTTCATACCAGGTTGATGGTGAGGGTAGCCCTGTTGAGATAAATGTTGTCGATTCCTATCCGGGTAATGTATTTATCAGGAATACTTTAAAGGCAGTCAAGCGATGGAAATTTAAACTCCCATCAGGAGATAAGCCTTATCAGGAAGTTTATAAGTTTAAACTTGAGTTTACTCTTTCTGAGCCTACACAGTCTAATAAAAGGTTGCTGGCAGAGATAAAAGAAAAAGCTGAGGCCGGGCATCCTGATGCTCAGTATCGTTATGCAAAATTTAAAGATAAAGTCGATTATGAGCCTGAGTTCAACCCTACAGAATGGCTTTATAAAGCAGCTCGCCAAGGTCATTTACAGGCTCAATACGAAGTGGCCGATAGTCTGTTATTTGGTGATGGCTGTGAAGCTGACAAGGAAAAAGCAATCAACTGGCTAGTCAAGTCTGCATCAGGAAACCTAGCGAGTTCTCAGCTAAGGTTAGCTAAACTTTTCTTCGAGCTTGAAGAACAAGAAAGGGGGTATTTCTGGTTAGATAAAGCAATCTCCTCACAAGATCCAGCATCTGCCTATAATTTGGCCGCCTTTCTGTATAATCTTGATGATGAAAGATATCCCTTGGTGTCAATAATCTCATTTTTATCTTCTGTCGACCATGAGAAAGTGCAGTATCCAATAAGATTTTATGAACTACTGGCGAAGTTGTACTTTGAAAGCGGTGATTTTTCTAATGCAGTAAGCTATCAAAAAATGGCCCACAAAGCGCTGCGTCGAGTTAATAAAGTACCAGAAGGAATGCAGGCAAAGCTTCATAAGTATCAAGAAGCTTTGGAAGGTTCTAATAGCTAAGACCTTCTAATTTTTTTATTATGCAACTGTAAATAAAGGCTCCCAAGGATTGTAGGAGCCTTTTTTATTCATACTCAACAGTAGATTGCTATTGTTATAGCTAGCCTATTTCCTTCCCCTTTGGAATAATACAGCATAAATTATTCATAATTCGCCACAATCTTAACCCTTTCTGGTTATAGTGGCGTTTGTATAATAGCGATTATAAATCATTACAGGGGAGTATTATGTCTTATCGTTTGCGCTTATTGGTAGCTGGGGTTGGTTTGTGTTTGGCTTTGTTGTTAACGGGGTGTGGTGATGAGTCTGATGACTCCAGTGCTTCTGAGGCAAGTTCCGAGCAAAAATCGGGCCAGGGGTCTTCTCAAACAGCGACTGTTTCTCAACCCGATACACTAACACCTTTCAACGTATTGAGCGTCTATCAAGGAACTTATGATAATGCGCCAGCTTTACAGATTAATTTCAGTCGACCGATAAAGCGTGATCAAGATTTAGAGCAGTTAATTCAAATCTCCCTCAACAATACTCCTCAAGATGGCGGTTGGGTTATCAGTGATGATAACCGCCGTATTTATTACCCTTATATTGAGCCTGAGCAGGTTTATGAGGTTACTTTTTCTAGTGACCTGATGGCTGATAATGGTCGCTCATTAGGTGGTTCATTTAAAAAGCAGGTTAAAACTAGTGCGATTGAGCGTCAGTTACGTTTCTTGAGTCAGGGATCAACCATTTTACGTGATAGCGGCATCTTGCCCATTGAGGCGGTCAACGTAAATGAGGTCGATATTAAGTTCTGGCGCTTAAAGGCCCGTTATTATGATAGTTTTTTTGCCAGTGGCGATTATCGTCGATACTACCAGCTGCAAAACTTAAAAGAGATGGCCGAGCTGGTACATACCGGTCGTTTTGAGCTTGAAGCTAAAGACAACCAGCGTCTGACTCATCATATTCAATTAAAGGATATCAAGGCACTGAAGGATAATGGTGTTTATGCCGTGACCATGCAGCCCGCCGATGATTATCCTTATCAGTATGAGTTTAGTTGGTTTGTGCTGAGTGATATTGGCCTGCATACCCGCCAATACGCGGATAGCTTGGTGGTGTTTGCTCATCAGCTGCCATCAACTACATCCTATCAAGGCGTTGAACTTGCTTTGCTTAATAACAAAGGAGTGCGTTTAGCAGAACAGAAGACCAATACAGAAGGATTTGTGGAGTTTGATGCTGCTACGGTTGAAAATGCTCGATTCTTAATTGCTAGCAAAGGGCAAAATACCAACTTAATTCGCTTAAACAGTCCAAAGCTGGACTTGTCAGAGTTTAAGTTAACCAAGCGCCAGCAGCATCCTATAGAATTATTTTTGTATGGCCCTCGTGATTTGTATCGTCCCGGTGAAACAGTACGCATGCAAGGGCTCTTGCGCGACTATCAGGCTAACTGGCTAGAGCCAACGCCGATTTCTGTGCGTGTGTTACGGCCTGACAATAAAGTCTTTACCACGCTGCAATGGAAAGGTGATGAAGTTGGTTATTACCAAACGGACTTTCAACTTCCAGCAGACGCCATGCGCGGTAGTTGGACTTTTGAAGCAACTCTTGCCAATAAAACCACCTTTAAATACGAGTTGGCCGTAGAAGACTTTTTACCTGAACGTCTGAAACTTGAGTTGAGTGCCGGTAATGATGAGTGGCTTAAGGTAACGGATGCGCCGGTTATCAGTGTTCAGTCTGATTATCTTTATGGTGCACCAGCCAGTGGTAATCGCTTTGATGCAACGGTAACTGTATCAAGCGCTAAAAATCCTTTTGATGATTATGAAGGCTTTCATTTTGGCTCAAATAAATACCGTGACTTTGATCAGGTTATGGATGTTCCTGCCGGTAACTTGGATGAGGAAGGGCACGCGACTCTGAAGTTAAGCAATCAATGGTCTGGTAGCAAATTCCCAATCCGTTTGCTGAGTAGCGTTAATGTTTATGAAAGTGGTGGACGCCCGATTACTCGTCGAGTGACTCAGTATGCTTTCCCGCATGAGGAGTTAGTCGGTGTAAGACCGTTATGGACTTCCGAGCGTGAGTTCGCAGCACCTAATAAAAACAACCTGGTTGAATTAGCTGCTGTTAATACGCAAGGTGAGTCATTAACTGCTGGGCAGCAATATCAGGTGACCCTGATACGTGAAGACAGTCGCCTCTATTGGCAATATGGTAACAGTGGCTGGGAGTATCGTTCATCGGAAGCGAATGTTCCGGTTTACACTAAGACTATTAAGTTTGAGTCAGCACAACGACCACAACTCTCTTTACCGTTGGAGTATGGTAACTACCGATTAGAAATTCATAATCAAAAGAATCAGTTGCTCACCAGTTATCATTTCTTTGCTGGTTGGTATTGGTCTGACAATAACCAACAAAATGGTGAGCGACCCGATCAGGTTAAGTTGTCCTTTGAGAAAGACTTTGTAGAGCTTGGTAACGATCTTCAGGTCAATATTACTTCGCCTTATGCAGGGCAGGCGCTGGTTACTGTAGAAAGCGATCAGCTTCTGTGGAAACGTGCGATAGAACTTGATTCGGCTGAATCAACCGTCACTATTCCGATGAACAGCAGCTGGAATACTCATAACCTTTATGTGTCGGTGATGGTGCTTAAGCCTGGCGATATTAAGCGGAAAAACTTGCCGAATCGCGCTTTTGGGGTTATGCATTTGCCTCTAAAGCGTGACGCAAAAAAGCTCGATGTTGAGCTTACTCATAGTGAGAAATTGCGTCCGCTACAGACTGTTGAAGTTGACTTGCAAGTCAACAATCAGAAAGCTGACGAAACAGTATTTGCTACCTTGGCATTAGTTGATAGCGGCATACTCAGCATTAGTAACTTTGAGTCACCAAAACCGATTGACTGGTTCTTTGGTCAGCGCTCTTATGAGGCTGCATTAAAAGATAATTATGGCAGCTTTGTTGAGCTCACTGATGGCAGCATGGCCAGACAACGCTTCGGTGGTGATGCGGATTTAAGTCGCGGTGGTGATGCGCCGGTTTCTGATGTGCAAATCGTATCCATTGTGAAAGACAAAGTGCAGCTGGACGAGAATGGCCGAGCTAAACTCAATGTTGAGCTGCCATACTTTAATGGCGAACTACGACTGATGGCGGTAGCCTTCAGTAAGAATCGTTATGGTTCCGCTGAGTCCAAAGCTAAGGTCGCGGCTCCCTTGGTGGTTCAGGCTTCCATGCCACGCTTTTTGGCCAAAGGTGATCAGTCACAAGTGGTGTTTGATGTTAAAAACATGGAAGAGACTGAGCAAACCTTTACCGTGACCCTTGTAGCCGATGAAGCTTTAGGTAGTGGCACTGTTTCCAAGAGTTTAACGCTTGAGCCAAAAGGCAAGGCTCTGCTGGAACTGGATGTCAAAGCTTCTCAGTTTACCGGTTCGGGAAAAGTGTCGCTGGCCGTAGAAAGTGATAACTCCGATTTAACTATCAATCGTAGCTGGTCGCTTGGTTTGCGTCCTGCCTATGCCGCTTCAATTATTAGCAAGCAAGCCGCTGTTAATGCCGGTAGTCAATTTACGGTTAGCGATGATTTTGCCAGCCAGTACGATAACTATGGTTTGAAGTCGGTATTAACAGTGTCCAGCACACCGCCTTTGGATGCTGGCTCTTACATTAATGGTTTGTTGCAGTACCCTTATGGTTGTCTGGAACAAACCACATCGCGCGCCTGGCCTTGGCTGAATATCGAAAGGGACGACTTAAACACACTGGAGTCGGAGCGCACAGCTAAGTTGTTTGAAGAGAGGCAACAGTTGATCGATGCTGCTATCAGTCGAACGCTTTCGATGCAACGTTATGACGGTAGCTTTGGTCTATGGTCAAACAATTCGCCGGAAGAACCTTGGATGACAGCTTATGTCACTGACTTTTTAATTGAAGCGAAGCAGTTGGGTTATCAGGTTCCGGAAGACAATTTGAATCGAGCCGTGCGCCGTTTGCAGCGTTATGTCCGCTCCAGCGCCTTCAGAACGGATAACTGGAGTTACTATGATGATAGAGAGCATTTTGAATTAGCTTATCGTGCTTACTCCGCTTATGTGTTGACCAAAATTGGTAGCGCCAGTTTGCAAGATGTGCGTGCGCTTTATGACAAAAATGCAGCCGACGCTGAGCGCTCATTACCGCTGGCTCACTTAGCCTTTGCCCTTGAAAAGCTCGGCGATCAACGCCGTGCCAAACTGGCGTGGGGACAAGCCTTTACCACCAAGTTTAAACATAAACCTTATTGGTATTATGGCGATTATGGTTCACCGATTCGAGATATGAGTCAGGTAGCAAGCCTAAGCCTGAATAGTAAAGTTGTGGAAGCTCTCGACCTTAACGGACTGGATTTGGTTTATGACTTAAAAGGCGAACTGGAATCCCGTAGTTGGTTATCGACGCAGGAAAAAGGCGCCTTGGCCCGCTTAGCGAAACAGTTGAATGATATGAATTCGGAGCAATCTGAACTGAGCTTGGAATTAGGGCGGGGGGGCGAGACAGAGTCATTTAAGCAAACCGCAGACTATATTGCAGTGTCGAAAAATGCCGAAGTAAAGCAGCCGTTGGTTGTAAAAAACTTAGGTGAAAAAACCGTCTTTGTGGATTACAAAGCGCAAGGTTATCCGAAAACAGCACCTGAGGGTTTGTTTGACGATATCGCCATAAAGCGTCGCTATTTTAATCTCCAAGGTGATCCTATCTCCATTCAGAATTTGACTGCTGGTGACAGAGTTATTGTGGGTTTATCAATTGATCTGGCGCGTGAACATAACAAGTTACGCAATGCCATGATCATAGATTTATTACCGGCAGGTTTTGAATTGGAGAATCAAAATCTTGAGCACTCATTTAAGATTGATGACATTAATATTGATGGAAAAAGTATTAAAGAGCTGACCCAAAACACTCAGATTGCTCATCAAGAGTTTTGGGATGATCGTTTCATGGCGGCTCTCGAGTTGAGAAGTTATCAAACCACTCATTTGTTCTATATGGTTCGTGCAGTAACTCCGGGCACTTACACAGTACCGTCGAGTTTTGTAGAAGATATGTACCGTCCTGAAATTCGCGGTATTAGTGAACCTGAAAAAGCAATCACCATTAGTAAACCAGATGCTCAATAGCAGGTTTTTCGGTGGCTCAATCTAAAGGTGTATTCAGTAAGCGCTTCTGGCTGAAAAGTCTGAAGCGCTTACTGCTTGTTGTACTGCTATGTTTTGTTTCTTTTTGGGTATTAGACAAACTATTCCCTCTACCTATCGACGATTTTGAACAGCGAAGTTTCGCGCAGCTTGTGATTGATGCGGAGGGTAAGCCTTTGCGGGCTTTTCCGGATTCGCAAGGTGTCTGGCGCTATCCGGTGACATTGAATGAGGTCTCACCGTTATACCTCGAAGCTTTGGTCAATTACGAAGATCGTTATTTCTATCAACACCCCGGGATTAATCCTTTTGCTTTAATGAGGGCCTTAGCTCAGGCCGTTTATCATGGCGAAATCGTTTCGGGAGGCTCTACTTTGACTATGCAGGTGGCACGAATATTGGAGCCGCATGAGAAAAGTATTAGCGGCAAAATGCAGCAGATGTTTCGGGCTTTGCAACTGGAGTGGCATTATTCCAAAGATGAGATTCTAACTTACTACCTGAACTATGCGCCTTTTGGTGGCACTATCGAAGGCGTTGAAGCAGCCAGCTTTACTTATCTTGGAAAGTCATCCAAAGATTTAACCGCTTCAGAAGCGGCCATGCTGGCGGTGTTACCACAGGCACCTTCATGGAACCGGCCGGATCTGTATCCCGAACGAGCCAAATCTCAAAGAAATAAACTGCTTGATCGTTTAGCAGAGTTTGAGGTTTGGCCTTCTGATCTGATTGATGAGATTAAGCAAGAAGAGGTCTGGGCCGAATACAATACACAACCTATTTTAGCGCCTTTATTAAGTCGTGAGTTAATGAGTCGCTATCCACAACAGCGATTGATTAAAACAGCGATTGCTCGCAACCTGCAAACAGAACTTGAGTTAAGTGTTTCCGACTATATTCGAGGCAAAGAAGATGGCTTATCAGCCGCGGTGATTGTAATGGATAACGCAACCTCAATGCCTCTGGCCTATATTGGCAGTGCTGATTTTGCAAATCCCGATCGTGCTGGTTATGTTGATATGACCAAAGCAACTCGCTCGCCTGGTTCAACTCTTAAACCCTTTATTTATGGATTGGCGTTAGATAAGGGATTGATTCATTCTGAGTCTTTATTGTTTGATGTGCCACACTCGTTCGAAGGTTATAAGCCGAAAAACTTCAGCGAAAACTTTAATGGTGCAGTCAGTGTTTCCCAATCGCTTGGCCGTTCGCTAAATATGCCGGCTGTTCAAGTATTGAATGAATTATCACCAGAGTATTTTTATACACAACTGACCAATGCCGGACTGAAATTATCATTACCGGAAGCCGCCACTCCTAACTTGAGTTTGGCTTTAGGAGGAGGTAGTGCTAGTTTGCAGCAGTTGGTTGGTGCTTTTTCAGCTGTGGGGAATAAGGGCGTAGCTACTGAGTTGAGATTAACTCCAGAACAGCCACAGAAAAAGTTGCCCTTGTTGAGCCAGGAAGCTAGCTGGGTGGTGCAGAATATTTTAAGTCAAATCCCGCTTAATAATCAGCTGAGAAATCAATACCTTCAACCAACCAGACAAATCGCCTATAAAACCGGAACCAGTTATGGCTCACGCGATGCTTGGGTATTGGCCTCAAATGAAAAGATTACCATTGGAGTCTGGGTCGGAATGCCTGATGGCTCATTCAGTGTTGATAATAGTGGGCGAACAACAGCAGTACCTTTGCTGGAGAGGATTTTAATGACCATGCCAAGTGATTGGCTGGAACCTATCGAGCGGCCGGCTACGGTAACGATGGCCGATATTTGTTGGCCACTGGGCACGCAGGCTTCGTTACAGTCTGATGAGAACTGCCATAAAAAGCGTTCAGCCTATTTGATCGATGATACTGCTCCTGCGACCTTTGCCGATCCCTTGAGCAGTGACTGGCATAACGGCTTGATGAAGGTGCAACTTGATGCTGAAACAGGGAAGCGAGTTAATAATCAATGTTTTGACGGCCCTGTACATATCAAGGAAGTTGCACTATGGCCGAAAA
>JAPHRL010000296.1 GCA_026195755.1 Kangiella sp.
ACAAGAACAGTTAGCCACATTAAGTGGTTTAAGCATCCGCACCATTCAGCGGATTGAAAGTGGCAATCGCGCCAGTTTGGAGTCATTAAAGTCTCTCGCTGCTGTTTTCGAAACTGATATCGAAACATTACAAAAGGAGATTATCGTGATAGACAAGAAAACCGAAGAGTGGAAAGCACAGCCCTTATACTTACGTTTAAACCTAGTAGGCATTAGGAAACGCTCACATTTGATATTTTTGGAACAGGCTTTTGCGCTTGCAGGGCTAATAACGTGGCTTGGGGGCATATTCCTTGAAGCGGCACTTCTGCCTTTTGCACCTGCACTATTCTTTAGTGCATATATCGCTGCTTACACAGTTCGCAAGGGTGACCAAGCTAAAGTTTGGTAAATCCTATAAGGAGAAGCCAAAAAAGACTTACAGCTAACCCCGAACAAAGCTAACAAATATAGCTAATTTATGTCATTCATCACGGCGCTTTCTGGGGTCGCCCGCTAAAGCGAGCGACTACAAAGCCACTGGATACCGCAGTATGACAAACATTCCTATCAATTATTTAGGAGCACGATCAAAAAAAGGCGCTTAAAGCGCCTTTTTTATTGAGTACGTGATAAGTGTTAGAACTTCAACGCCTGATCAATATCAGCAATCAAATCTTCAACGTCTTCAATGCCTACCGATAAACGCACCAGGTTTTCCAAAATGCCGATTTCCTGACGGATCTCGTAAGGTACCGAAGCGTGAGTCATGATTGCAGGATGATTAGACAAACTTTCAACACCACCTAAACTTTCAGCCAAAGTAAATAACTTCAACTTTTCCATAAAGGTACGTGAATTCTTGGCTGCCTGCTCTTCGGTGTCTCCTTTGACCAGAATTGAGATCATACCACCGAAACCTTTCATCTGTTTCTTAGCCAGTTCATGCTGAGGATGCGAAGCAAGCCCCGGAAAATAAACCGCATCAATTTGCGGGTGCTTGGCTAAATGCTCAGCGATAATCTGACCACTGGCATTATGCTGCTTCATACGTAGTGCTAACGTTTTAAGGCCACGTAATGCAAGGTAACTATCGAATGGGCCCTGAATCGCTCCAACTGAGTTATGCAGGAAAGCCATTTGCTCACGCAACTCATCGTTATCACCAACCACTGCCATACCACCGACCATATCAGAGTGACCGTTTAAGTATTTAGTCGCTGAATGCATCACGATATCAAAACCATAATTCAATGGTTGTTGATTGTAAGGTGTAGCAAAAGTGTTATCGGCTACAGCAATCAGGTTGTGTTTCTTAGCAAAATCAGCAATTGCCTGCATATCAACCACTTTCAACATCGGATTCGTTGGACTTTCAACCCAAATCATCTTCGTGTTTGGCTTGAGTGCTTTTTCCAGATTGCTTAAATCAGACAAGTCGACAAAGCTGAAATCAAGATTAGCTGTACGCTTACGCACTTTATCGAACAAGCGGAAAGTACCACCATAAAGATCGTCCATCGCAATAACGTGCGAACCGGCATCCAATAACTCAAGAATGGTGCTGGTTGCCGCCATGCCTGAAGCAAAGGCATAACCCTGCTTACCGTCTTCTAAATCGGCTACACAGCGCTCATAAGCCATACGCGTTGGGTTTTGACTACGTGAATACTCATAGCCAGTATGTTCACCAGGACTTGGCTGGGCATAAGTCGAGGTAGTAAAAATAGGAGGCATCACAGCGCCAGTGATTGGCTCTGGTGATTGACCAGCGTGAATCACGCGGCTAGCAAATTTCAATTTTTTATCTGACATAGAATTCTTTACCTTTAAACCTTAACGATTTGTTCTAAAAGCGAGGACGGTCGGCTTTAGCCTGTTCTTTCTTGTACTGTTTAACAATACGATAGGCTTTAAAAATTTGTTTGTGGAATGGAATCATCAATAAGACACCAACCACCATAATAATCCAAGGGTAATAGGGCCAGTTGATAGCGTTAATCAACAGACCACCATCCTTCTCATTGTTCATATAGATTTCATAACCGGCGAAAACCACTAGTGCCATGCCAATTATATCGAGTAACAATGCGACAGCAGAGAGCTTAAATGCTTCATGCTGTTGGCTTGATTGCGGATTTTGCTTTTCATTCAAACCGCTCATTACAGAAACCCTTTTTCCTTCATCCACTCATCGTTATACATTTTTGACAAATAACGATTACCGGTATCGCAGACCAAGGTCACCACATTCTTAGGTTCGGTCTGCTCCTGACAATAACGTAAAGCTGCTGCTAACAAGGTACCGGTTGAAGAGCCACCCATAACCGCTTCTTTACGCATCAAGTCACGCGCTGCCATCAGCGCATCCTTATCAGTAACGGTGTAAGCCTTATCAAACAGGCTCATATCGCAAATATCAGGGATAAAATCTTCACCAATTCCCTCAATTACCCAGCTTCCAGCTTCTTTGATTTCACCGGTTTTCAAGTAATCAACTAGAATCGAGCCTTCCGGATCGGCTAATACCATTTCGACATTCGGATTCTTTTCCTTCATGTAACGACCAATGCCAGTTATGGTGCCGCCTGAACCCACGCCCAATACGACTGCGTCAACTTTGCCATCCAGCTGCTCCCAGATTTCCGGGGCTGTAGTTTCGTAATGCGCCTGAATATTAGCGTCGTTAGAGAATTGATTGATAAAGAACCAGCCGTTTTCTTCCGATAAGCGTTTAGCCACATCCTGATAATACTCAGGATGGCCTTTGCCGACGTCCGAGCGGGTACGAAGCACTTCCGCACCAAAAGCGCGCAAGTTATATTCTTTCTCCATACTCATCTTGTCCGGCATAACGATTTTCAAGGTATAGCCTTTCTGAGATGCTACTAAGGCAAGACCCAGCCCAGTATTACCGGCAGTTGCTTCGATCAGCGTATCGCCTGGCTTGATATGGCCCGCTTTCTCAGCAGCTTCAATCATACTGACCGCAATGCGATCCTTAATCGAAGCTCCAGGGTTTTGCGACTCCATCTTACCAAACAGGCGACATTTGCCTGTATCCAGATTTTGGAATTCCACCATTGGCGTATGGCCAATCATCTCAAGAATATTGCTGTATACCTTCATAAAACCTTCGCGTTTAGGTTATAACAACCGGTTATTTGTCGAATGGCCGCTACTTTACCATATTGCTCAATCGAATAAACCCATTTGATCAGATCCAACCAGTTGCCTCAGCAGTGACATCCTTATAGCCATAAAGCATACTAACCGCCAATTTTTCATCCATATAAAAGCTATAAAATGTTAGATCGCGCCAGTGTCATTGATAACAATTTTCAGATTGCTGTGAAAACAGCAAAATTCCCAGAAAAAGTTAGTAATATCAAAGCGTCAGTGACGCAGCTCTCGCCTAACGAGTTTGTCGAACTATTCGAATCTCAAGTCATCAGCCGCCATCTCGACTTACGTGCCAGAATTCTCAAGGATCAAGGTATTGGCTACTACACCATTGGTAGCAGCGGACACGAGGGCAATGCGGTTCTGGGTAAAGTGTTCCGCCATACCGATATGGCCTTTTTGCACTACCGCTCAGGCGCTTTAATGACTCAACGCTCGCGCCAATTGCCTAATATCGACCCGATTCGCGATCAAATTTTATCGCTGGTAGCAGCCAAAGAAGACCCTATCTCACAAGGTCGTCATAAAGTCTTTGGTAGCGCGCCCTTATTCGTGCCACCACAAACCAGTACCATTGCCTCGCATCTACCCAAAGCGATGGGAGCCGCCTGGTCTCTCGGACGTGCAGAGCGCAACAATTATGATGCCAACATTCCCGGCGACAGCGTGATTTTGTGTAACTTTGGTGACGCCAGTTTTAACCATGCCACCGCCCAGTCAGCATTTAATACTGCCCAATACCTGTCTTATAAAGGCGAACCTTTGCCGCTGGTCTATATCTGCGAAGACAATGGCATTGGCATTTCGGTTTCAACACCACCGAACTGGGTCGAAAATAACGTTAGAAATCGCCAAAGTATTGAGTACATCCAGTGTAATGGCCTGCATCTGCCGGATGTTTATCTGGCAGCACTTGAAGCCGAAGAGATTGCCCGCCATGAGCGACGCCCAGTGTTCCTGCACATGAAAACAGTGCGCTTGATGGGCCATGCTGGCAATGATACCGAAAGCATTTATCACAGTATCGAACAGATTGAGCAAACCGAAGCACAGGATCCCTTATTACACTCGGCACGAATCTGCATCGAAGCAGGTTATCTCTCAACCGAAGATGTACTCGATATGTACGAGAACACTCGTCAAAAAGTAGAGAAAACGGCAGAACAGGCCATCAATCTACCTAAAATCAGCACTGCCGAGGAAGTATGCGCTTCCATCGCACCTGAGCTGCCTGCCAAAGAGAAGCCTCCTATCGCTAAAATCACGCGTCGCCAGGAGCTTTTCGAGATTGGTCGCCAGTTTAAGTTTCTGGATAAGCCACGCAGCATGGCGCAACTGATCAACTATGCACTGACCGATTTGATGGAACAATATCCAAACTCCATCATGTTCGGCGAAGATGTCGGTAAAAAAGGCGGTGTTTACAGCATTTCCACTAATTTACAGAACCGGTTTGGCGAGCATCGTGTTTTTGACACTCTATTAGATGAAACCAGTATTTTAGGTACCGCCATTGGCGCAGCCCATTTAGGTTATCTGCCGGTTCCAGAAATTCAGTTTTTAGCTTATACCCACAATGCGATTGACCAAATTCGCGGCGAAGCATCTACGCTATCCTTCTTCTCGAATAACCAATTCACCAATCCAATGGTGGTTCGAGTCGCAGGCCTGGCCTATCAGAAAGGCTTCGGTGGGCATTTCCACAACGACAACAGCATTGGTTTCTTGCGTGAGATTCCGGGAGTCATTCTGGCCTGTCCTTCCAATGGTCAGGATGCCGCCAAGATGATGCGCGAAGCGTTCCGTCTGGCTGATGAACAAAAACGCGTCGTCGTTTTCCTCGAACCAATTGCCTTATATCACGCCAAAGATCTGCACGAAACCGGTGACAACGGTTGGCTGTTTGAATATCCCGAACCTAATGAAGTGACTGAGTTTGGTGAGCCGGGTTTACGCAAACCAATCAACAGCAAAGGCAAGGAAGTCGAAGGCAAAGACATGCTGATCATCAGCTATGGCAACGGCTATTACCTGTCCGCACAGGCGCAAAAAGACTTAAGCGACAAACATAAGCTGGATGTCACTATCATGGATTTACGATGGCTTGCCCCGTTAAATCATGACCAAATTGCCGCAATTGCCAGCCAATATAAGAAAGTATTGATTGTCGACGAATGCCGCAAAACCGGTTCGGTCAGTGAAGAAGTTATCACCGGCCTGGTTGAACGCCTCGACAAGCTACCGCAAATCAAGCGCATCACCGGCCACGACACCTTCATCCCAATTGGCACTTCATGGCAGTACGTTCTTCCCAGCAAAGACGACATTATCAAAGCTGCCGTTGAGTTAAAGGCATTATAATGCTTTGCTGCAAATGATATCAGTCTGACTTTGTTGTGTAGCAACATTCGGTTCAGCAACCATCGCTCATAAAAAATGCCGCTTAAAAGCGGCATTTTTTTCAACTAACTATTGTAACTAACTATCCTGCTGGATAAATATAACTCGCCTGTAAACCTAGCGGAATACCAATCCACCAGTAGGCTAACAGGAACAAACTCCAGCCGATCAGGAAGGCGATAGAGAACGGTAGCATCATGGCGACCAAGGTGCCGATACCGGTTCCCTTAACGTATTTCTGACAGTAAACCACCACCAATGGGAAGTATGGCATTAATGGTGTGATGATATTCGAGCTTGAATCACCGACACGGTACGCAGCCTGGGTTAAGTCAGGAGAAATGCCTAACTGCATCAACATTGGTACAAAGATTGGTGCTAACAATGCCCATTTTGCTGAAGCAGAACCGACAAACAAATTCACAAAAGCGGTTAAGAAAATAATACCGACGATAGTGACAGCGCTTGGCAGAGCCATCGCTTTAAGCACCTGCGCCCCTTCTATGGCCAACAATGCACCTAGATTTGATTGTGAGAAAGCTGCAATGAACAAGGCACAGAAGAAAGCCATTACGATGTAGTAAGCCATACCGTGCATTGCTTTACTCATAGCATCAATCATGTCTTTAGTGGTTTTAAAGGTCCCTGCTGTAAAACCATAAACCGCACCCGGAACCCAGAATAATAAGAAAATCAAAGGTACGATGGATTTCATCAAAGGAGCCTGAAATGAGGTTAAAGAACCGTCATGTCGCAATGAAGAGTCAGCACCTAAGGATGCGTAAATCAATATGCCAATGCCCGCAAGCATTACTAAAGTAGAAATCACGAATGCCTTTTTTTCTTTACCTGTAATTTCATGGAACTCTGGTAAATCATCCGTATCACCATCAACTGGTGTCTTTTGCAAGCGTGGCTCAACAATACGAGCAGTGATAAACCAACCCAAAAGAATAATGAAAACGCTCGAAATACCAGTAAAGAACCAGTTATTCAAAGGATTCACCGACATGCCAGGCTCAATGATATGAGCAGCAGACTGAGTAAAACTTTGCAATAAAGGATCAATACCCGATGGAATAAAGTTGGCACTGAAGCCACCGCTCACCCCAGCAAATGCCGCAGCGATACCCGCCAATGGATGACGTCCCATCGCATAATAAATCACACCTGCTAATGGAATAACCAATACATAACCTGCATCGGTGGCTGTGTGACTGACAATCGCAATTAAGATAATCGTTGGCGTCAATAAGAACTGTGGCGTTCTCTTAAGCATCAATTTGATGCCGGTATTGATATAACCAGAATGCTCCGCAACCCCAACACCTAACATTGCCACCAATACAACCCCAAGAGGGGCAAAGCTGGTGAAGGTCACCACCATGTTAGACAGGAAACTGGCTAACGAATCGCCCGTTAAAAGGTTGTTGACGATAATGGTTTCGCCAGTGCGTGGGTCAATCGCATCAAAGCTTATGCCAGAAAGCAGCCATGACAGCACCCAAATAATCAGCATCGCTGATAAGAAAATCATCGCCGGGTCAGGCAGTTTATTACCGACTCGCTCGATCCCATTTAAAAA
>JAPHRL010000152.1 GCA_026195755.1 Kangiella sp.
AATCTCATCGCAAGACAATGAGCCTTCATAACAATAACTCTTGAAACGGAACGCAACGGGAATCCTCATGACACCAGATTTAGCACTAACTTTGTCCGCGGTATTAGCCATAGGCATCGGGGCGCAATGGTTGGCCTGGTACCTAAGACAGCCATCCATTCTTTTCCTGTTGTTGATCGGTATTATTATCGGCCCTGTACTCGGCTGGTTTAATCCGGATCAAGCCTTAGGTGATTTATTGTTTCCTTTTATATCGCTTGGCGTTGCGGTCATTCTGTTCGAAGGCTCTTTAACGCTTGAATTCCACGAGGTTAAAAGCCATGGTCGGGTCGTACAACTGCTGGTGTCCGTTGGTGTACTCATAACCATCGTTATTGCTGGTTTCGCAGCTTACCTGCTGTTTGATATGCACCCGCTGATTGCGCTGTTGTTCGGCGCGCTGGTGTGCGTCACGGGCCCCACAGTCATCATTCCGATTCTGCGCAATTTACGTGCCAATAAAAATATCAGCAACGTTCTACGCTGGGAAGGCATTATCATCGATCCCATCGGCGCAATCGCTGTGGTACTAGTCTACGAATACATTATTTCCGGTGGTTCGGGTGAAGGCGCATTACTATTATTCGGTAAGATTATATTAGTCGGTGCGGTATTGGGGCTGGTCGGTGCGGCTGTTTTAGCAACGCTCCTAAAAAAGCACTGGGTTCCTGAGTATTTGCGTAATATTTTCACGCTGGCATTCGTGCTGCTCGTTTTCTCTGTCTCGAACCATATAGAACATGAGTCAGGGCTGTTAACAGTCACCATTCTTGGTGTCGCGCTGGCTAACTGGCCTAAATTTCCCAAAGACGACATCCTTGATTTCAAAGAGTCGCTGTCGATTCTTTTAATTTCGGTGCTCTTTATTGTTCTGGCAGCAAGGCTTAACTTAGAGAGCGTACAGCAAATTGGCTACACCAGTTTAATTCTTCTGGCTATTATCATGTTTGTGGCGAGACCGCTTGGTGTTTGGGCTTCTAGCATCGGTTCGAAACTCAAAACCAATGAGAAGCTCATGATTAGCTGGATTGGTCCACGCGGTATTGTCGCAGCTGCCATCTCATCTTTATTCGCTATTCGGCTGGAAGAGTATGGCTTGGCAGGAACCGAGTTTTTAGTGCCTTTAGTGTTTATCATTATTATCGGCACCGTATTAATTCAAAGCCTAAGTGGTGCCTTTGTTGGCAACTTATTAGGCGTGCGAGAGCGATCAAACAATGGCGTATTAATTATCGGTAGCAACCCTGTGGCACTAACTGTGGCTAAGGCACTGAAGGATCATAATATTGATGTCATTATGGCACACAATAACTACACCAATATTGCCAAAGCGCGTATGGAAGGCATTCGTGTTTACTTCGGTAACCCCATTTCAGAACATGCTGACCGAAACCTCGATTTAATTGGCTATGGTCATGTGTTTGCCATGAGCATGGATCAGGAGCTTAATAGTTTAAGTGAACTAAACTTCAGACATACCTTCGGAAAACAGAACATTTATCGACTGCGCTCTAATAAAGACAACAGTAAAAATGATCGTCAGGGAAAAGACGAATATTGGCAATCTCCGTGGTTATTTAGTGAGTCCGTCACCTACGGGCAACTAGCCAGTATGATTGCTAAAAATGCGAAGATTAAATTAACCAACATCACTGAAAACTACAGCTTTGAGCAGTACCAAAGTGATAACCGAAACTTCGTTGCTCTTTTTATGATAGAAAAAAATGACACCATGAAAGTCTTCTCATCAGAAACCGAAGGTAAAAACATCAAGGAAGGAACTAAGATTATTTCCATCGTTATGGATTCAGAAGACCCCAAAGGTGAGCGTCCGACACCGGCTGGTGCGCAAAAAGAACAGTTCCAAAAAATGGCACAGAAAGAAAAAGGAGTGAGTTAGTAAGTCATCTGAAGTTTGAGGTTGCAGGTGTTAGTCAATAAAACGCTAACACCTATTTTATATGGTGGCATTTAAGTTATCTTTGATAGTGTTTTTTTAGTTAATCTTCTATGGATGAGCTGACGACTACCTTTTGACTCTCTATTGATAGACCGAGGTCTTGACTAAGAACAATATCCATATTCTCCCGGTTAGAAATGCTTTGGATACAAACCCAGCAATCTCTTTGCTTGTGCTTGCCGTAATACAGCGCGTGGTCAGCAAGTAGAACTAATTTATTCCAAGAAACATCCTCTTGCCTATTTTGTAGACAAGGATAGATGACAGATCCAATGGTGCACGTCAGGTCAATGGATTTATTGTTGCATATTTCATAGGGCTTTTGGCTTATAGCCTGTTTAATGCGCTCTGCCAAAATTTGCTGACCATCAGCCTGTTCCAACCTCGCCACCAACAAGAACTCTTCACCGCCCCATCGAACAAATAGATCAGTATCTCGGATCGTTTCATTGATTCGTCGAGTGAACTCAACCAGAACTTTATCACCCACTTCATGCCCATAGGTGTCATTGACCCGCTTAAAGTGATCAATATCGAG
>JAPHRL010000027.1 GCA_026195755.1 Kangiella sp.
TGGCGGCGTGCTACAGCGCTTCGCACAAGACTTCTTGAGTGGGAATGCTTAATCATTTACATGGCTTTATAGGTTACGCTGCGTCGGGAATCTGCTGAACCAGCAGGTATGTCATCCTGAATTTAATTCAGGATCTGCTCTTTGCTCTGTCGCCCCGCAGTTTAACCGCTGGGTCCAGTGAAAGCGTTGGGTTACGCCTTTGGCTAACCCAACCTATAAATAATGAGCATGTAGGCTGGCGATGCACCGAAGGGGCAGACCCAGCACTGTGAATCCCAGCATCGTGAAACACAAACCTCGAAGACGCTTAGCTCCTTCGAGGCTACGACAGAACTAAAGACTTGTCATCCCGCGGCGCCAGAGGCATTCCCTTTGGTCGCTTACCGCGGACAAAATCGTCGGGAACGATTTTGAACAGCGAAGCTGGCCTTTGGTGAAATACAGTGACCGAAGGAAATCCCTTTAGGGAGATGTATTTCATAATCCAGTGACTTTAAAAAATAATCGGGCGCACACACAGGTACCCAATGGGGCAGACCCTGCGCCCCTACCATATTGTTGTAGGCTGGTGATGAGTGAAACGAATCCCAGCATTCTTTACAATACATTAAACCAGTGTGTTGGGATTCATTTCATTCATCCCAACCTACGTAAAGGCAAAACTATGTCAAAACAGTTTCCTCCACAAATTAAAATTCCTGCCACCTACATGCGTGGCGGCACCAGTAAAGGTGTATTCTTCAACCTGACCGACTTACCGGAAGCGGCACAGGTTCCGGGTGAAGCACGTGATAAATTATTGCTACGCGTTGTCGGCAGTCCTGATCCATACGGCAAGCACACCGACGGTATGGGCGGCGCAACATCCAGCACCAGTAAGACGGTCATCCTGTCGAAAAGCTCTAAGCCCGATCACGATGTGGATTATCTTTTCGGCCAGGTGTCTATCGACAAGCCTTTTGTAGACTGGAGTGGTAACTGCGGTAACTTGACCGCAGCGGTGGGCTCGTTCGCTATCAGTAGCGGACTGGTTGACCCAAGCCGTATTCCAGACAATGGCGTTGCCGTGGTTCGTATCTGGCAGGCCAATATCGAAAAGACCATTGTTGCGCATGTTCCAATCACTAACGGCGAAGTACAGGAAACCGGTGATTTCGAATTGGACGGTGTCACTTTTCCAGCAGCCGAAGTCAAAGTTGAATTCATGGATCCCGCCGATGGCGAAGGCTCTATGTTCCCAACGGGTAACCTGGTTGATGATTTGGAAGTGCCCGGCATCGGCACATTAAAAGCGACCATGATTAACGCTGGTATTCCAACCATTTTCCTTAACGCTAACGAAGTCAATTACAACGGCACAGAGCTACAAGAAGCGATCAACAACGATGGCAAAGCCTTGCTTATGTTTGAACTCATTCGCGCGCACGGCGCAGTGAAGATGGGCTTAATCAAAGACATCGAAGAAGCCGCCAATCGCCAACACACACCGAAAGTCGCCTTCGTAGCACCGCCAGCGGATTACATATCTTCCAGCGGCAAACAAATCAAAGCCAGTGATATCGACCTTAACGTCCGCGCCTTATCCATGGGTAAACTGCACCACGCCATGATGGGCACAGCCGCAGTCGCCATCGCAACCGCAGCCACCATTCCCGGCACATTAGTCAACCTCGCTGCAGGTGGTGGCGATCGCCAAGGCGTCACCTTCGGACATCCATCAGGCACGCTTAAAGTCGGTGCCGAAACCGAAAAGGAAGGCAACGACTGGGTCGCCAAAAAAGTCATCATGAGCCGCAGTGCTCGCGTCTTGATGGAAGGTTGGGTTAGAGTGCCAGGTGATTGTTTTTAAGTTTTCCCAATATCAAGTGCATATAGCCAATAAAGAAAGCTGCATTTGTCATGCGGCTTTTTTTGTGGGAGTATTGCCAAAATAATACAAATTAAGGGAATAAAATGAAGAGTAAATTATGTTCAGTGTTACTGTTGGCTTTTATCTTGACTGCTTGTGGAGAAGGTAAAGAGGAAGCATTAGATAAAGAAATCCATGCCCTCAAGCTTGTTATAGATCAAGACAATATTTCAGAAAAAAACTTTCAGGAAATAAAACAAAAAATTGATAAGCTTGCTGACGAAGCCTCACACAAGCCAAGGTATTGGGTGCAAAAAGCCAGATTTGAGTTGGTTTGTGGCTACTTTTCATTGCAATGTAAAGTAGAGCGGAGATGGGATAAAGCATTAAAAGCTATTGAGCAAGCAAAAAAACTTGGACCAAATGATGTTGAAGTTCTCAGCTTATCAGGACATATTTTAAGGAATATTAATGATCATGAGTCTGCGCGAGAGGATCTTGAAAAAGCTCTTTCTATCAATAATAAGCATGCCTGGGCGAACCTGAACTATGGAGCCTTGATGGCTGACATAGGTATGAAAATGCCTTTTAAGCTAGAAGACGAAGCTTATATGGATCGCAGAAGGAATATATTTAAAAAAAGTCTAGCAGCATTTAAAGTAGTCCTAGATGGTGATTATAGAAATAGGGAAAAGAAAGCTGCTTTGGCTAAATGCGATGATGTTGCTGTATGGGTGCATCATGAAGAACGTCTATATTGCCATAAAAAGGCTATCGAACTGGATTACTTTGATAATTTAAAAGAAAAGGCATGGGCTAGAGGTAATTATGCACTGCAACTCTTAAAAGCTGAAAAGTATAGTGAAGCTAAGAAGTATGCAGAAGAAGCACTCCAGCTTATGAAATATCCAATGGCGAGGAAAATGTTAGCTGCTTCATACCTTGGACTTTGGAAGCAAAGTGGTTACAAAGACGACTCACATTTCCATCAGGCTTTTAAAGTATACTCGAGGAATAAATTAGACCCTGTTTTTGCACTATCCCAGCTAACGTTAATGAGTGACATACCTTTTTACAAGAAACTACAAGAGAAAGGGATTGATTTAAATCAGCTAGATAGTAAAGGAATGACTTTATTAGGAAGGGCTTTAGTATTCTATATTAATGATAAAGAGAAAAATTTTGATAGGATTAAATCGTTTGTAGAGCAACTAGATTTAAAAATTGACCAGCCCTATGTTTCACGGCCGAATCAAGAACCTGTTTATACAACTCCAATACAAGCCGTTCGAGAACGTTTAGAGAAGCTAAAGGAAAGATCTAAAAAAGAATATTTTAATGACCATGTGGCACTAAATGTTTACACCAAACTGTATGAGTACTTTCAACAAAGATTAAAAAAAGAACTATAGAAGAACAGACTTCAGGTGATACAACAATCTAACAAGGAGTGATTCACGTGAAATGCTATTCACATATAGATAAAGAAGCTGTTGGAGTATGTAAAGCTTGTAATAAAGGAATCTGCTTAGCTTGCTCAAGCGATACTGGTAACGATCTAGCCTTTAAAGGAACTCTGTCCTGATTTTAACCTGAATATCAGTCGCTATGTCACCCCAACCATTCTTGCGAACTACAGTAATCAAAACTATCAACGAATGATGAGTCTTTCAGGTGAGGTACTTAAGGAACGTCTAGAAAGAAGTAATTGGGATGGACAAGTTTATTTCTTACTGAATAAAAATATTTATACGACATAGATATTGATTACAAACATAATACAACCTCACTTTGTTTTGATGTCATTATCAATCGGTATAATTATAGCGAAGGTATTACTGAAGAAAGAAGAATAACAGTCAATCAACCTAGGCAGTAATAGGTCAAAAGATATTCCGGCAGCTAGTGTCTTCACATGAATCTTTATTCAATCTTGTCCATATCTCTCCCACAAGCTTCTATCTTTCATTGAATTTATTGCCTGATCAATGGCACTGAAAATATCCACACCAATATCTTTCGAAATACTATCAACTAAAACTTCTGACTGTTTGAGGTATTCTTTTATCTTTTGACTCTGTTCTTTGCCTTGGCTTGTTAGGGAGTAGAGGGTTCGTCTTTTGTCTTCTTTATCCGGTTGTTGCTGAATCAGGCCGAGCTTGATTAGTTTTGGTAGCTTTTGTTTAACCAGTTGGTGTGACTGTTCCAGTTTTCTTGCGAGTTCGGCTAACGATGCTTGCTCTAGCTCTATTAGACTGAGCAGGGTAGAGCAGGATTTGATTGGGACAATAATTCCCAGGCTATCAAAAATAGGTTGGGTTTGTTGTTCAATGAGGTTGCTCAGATCTTCTGCGCGTTTACCCAGTAGTGCTTTACCATTCATTTTCTCGTTAACCGCCTCTCTAATTTCATTGTTTTATTCAGATCAGTCATGCATTGACTTAATTTCAGGAATTAATGTAACATGTTGCGCAATATATTGCGAGTTATAAAGTGTGTGTCTACAAAATCGAGCATAGGGATTAATACCAATGAATAGAAGGTCTTTTCTTACGAATTCTGTGATGGCTGCAACGGCTGTTGGTTTGAAATTAAGCGCTAGTAACTTATTAGCTTCAACGACTAGCAAAACTATCATTAGCAAACAGCAATACAACGACTGGTTTGTTTTTGATGGTTTAGGCGTGTTGTATGACATTAATGATCCGGGTGGCAGTATTTTGGATAACTGGCGGATGTCGGAACGTTTGAGACGCGATGTGTTAGCGAGTGGCCTAAGCTGCTACCGTCAAACTACTGGCGCTCCTTTCCCAGCGTATCCTGGCGATGACGTATTTGAGACTAGTGTGAGCATGCTCAGTCAGCATCAGAAATTGATTGATGCGAATGCTGATGTGCTGACATTGGTTCGAAAATTTGACGACATCATACAAGCGCAAAAAGATAATAAGCTTGCTGTGACGTTGGGATTCCAGAACAGCCATGTCATCGGTAATAACCTTGATCATGTCGATACCTTTAAAAATCTTGGCGTTTTGACGATGCAGTTGACCTACAATGGCCAGAATCAGATTGGCGGCGGCGCTAATGTCAGTCCACGATTACCGCTCACTGAGTTTGGTCATCAGGCGGTGGAGAAGATGAACGAAGTTAATGTTTTAATCGATTTGAGCCACAGTGGTGAGCGTACCTGTCTTGAAGCGATAGCAAAGAGTAAAGCCCCGGTTACCATTAGCCACAGCGGTTGTCGTGCTTTGGCTGATTTCCCGCGCAATAAAACCGATAAAGAACTGCGCATGCTGGCCGATAAAGGCGGACTGTTTGGTGTTTATTTTATGCCTTTCCTGGCACCAGACAGCAAAGCTAACTCAGATCATTTAGTGGCGCACATTGAGCACGCCATTAATGTCTGTGGTGAAGATCACGTGGCTATTGGCACTGACGGTGGTTACACCGGGATTGATGACATGGATAGCGTTCGTGAAAGCACGGATAAGATGACGCAGCATCGTATTGATAATGGCGCTGCCGCGGCTGGTGAAAAGCTTGGTAATTTGAACTTTATGCCTGATATCGTTGGGCCTGAACAATTTTACTTGCTTGCCAACAAACTAGCCGAAAGGGGGCACAGTAATACTAGGATTGAGAAGGTTTTAGGACTCAATGCCTACAACTTAATGCGTGAAGTTTGGAAGTGATACGCACGTCTTTGCCTCTATAGTTATTTCCCCCTATACTGAACTCCTGTGTTTCATTACAGGAGTTCTCTATGTTTCACGCCTCTTTGAAGTTTTTCATTTCTTCGCTATTTCTCACTAGTTCGTTTGCTATTTCAGCGCAAGCTGCTGATAAGCCGACCCCTTTGTCAGAGCTTCCGTCATTGCTTGATGTTACGGCTTATGAGGTTGAATGGGGCGGGCGGCCGCGTGATCCTTTTGCGGCGCCGGATGGCATGGTGTGGTTCTGTGGTCAGGCGGATAATTATATTGCGCGCCTTGATCCTGAGTCGGGTGAGATGACCAAGTTTGAGGTGCCTGAGGGTAGTCATCCACATAACCTAATTATTGATAGTGACGGTTATGTCTGGTACGCGGGTAATCGCAATGGGCATATTGGTCGGATTGATCCTGAGACGGGTGATATCAAACAATTTCCGATGCCTGATGCAGTTAAAGATCCGCATACGTTAGTGTTTGATGCTGATGAGAACATCTGGTTTACCGCGCAGCATTCGAATGTTGTTGGTCATATTGATGTTGAGTCGGGTGATGTGCGTTTTGTTACCATGAGCAAAGATGGTTCGCGTCCTTATGGTATTAAAACCGATAGCAACAACAATGTTTGGTCAGTCTTACTTGGCACCAATAAGTTAGCCTTTGTTGATAAAGCCGATATGGCTTTGACTGAGGTAGATATTCCTCGTGACAATGCGCGCCCACGTCGTTTGGAAATCACTGAAGATGGTAACGTCTGGTATGTGGATTTTATGAGCGGTTATTTAGGTCGCTATAATCCAGAAGAGCAAGAGTTTACTGAATGGTTGTTGCCAGCAGGTGAGGGTAGCCGTCCCTACGGTACCGCACTGGATGATGATGGTGTGATCTGGATTGCCCAGACCGGGCCTTACCCGAATGTGATGGTTGGCTTTGATACTAACGCTGAAAAGTTTATCAGCAGCACCGTGATTAAAGAAGGCGGTTCTATCCGTCATATGTATTATGACGCTGAGGCAGATGCTTTATGGTTTGGTATCGATACCGGATTTATTGCCAAGGGTGAAGTGAAGGGAGAGGACTAAAGTAAACTCTGTACTTTAATAAGAAAAGCGCAAAGGCAGATCCTGAATTACCTAAAGGTATTTCCGTTGGTCACAGTTCAGGATGACAAGACTTAAGAGCAGATTCCCTAAAGGGATTCCCTTCAGTCGCACCACGGGCACTTCCTTCGGTCGCTATTCAGGATGACAAAGCTTTGTGTTTATAGGTTGGGTTTACCCAAAGGGGCAGACCCAGCCATAGGCGTAACCCAAGGTTTGCTTGCAAAAGCTAAGAGCAGATTCCCTAAAGGGATTCATTTGAGTCGCCTGAATTAAATTCAGGATGACAAGATTATTGGTTCCATTATAGCTTTGGAGCCATTAAGCGAATTCAAGGTTTTATATTATATGATGGTAGGGGCGCACCTGTGTGTGCGCCCGATATATATTTTTAATAAAAGTCGCTGGCTCCCGTGTTAGCGACCGAAGGAAGTATCTTGAGGTACCACGGGATGACAAATGATGGTTATTCTGTCTTTTCTTTCATCCAATCTTTCAGTTCATACCACCAATAACTCATCTGCGCTGCCATTGGGCCGAATGGGCCACCGTTCCAGGGTAGTCCCCAGGGCTGGAAGTTTTTATAGGTTTCATTTTGTTTGGTAATGGCGGCGGCGAGGATTTCGCCTGCTGTGGTGGTTGGTGCGACACCATGTCCACCAAAGCCAATACCAAACCAGACGCCTGGTGCTAGCTCGCCAATTTGTGCCATCTGATGGCGTGCATAGCCCATCCAGCCTTGCCAGTTGTAATCTACTTTTACGTCTTTTAGTTTGGGGAATACTTTAGCCAGGTCACGACGCAGAATATGGTCGAGGTCTTTGGGTTTATTGGTATTGGCGTTGATACGTCCTCCCCACAGAAGGCGAGTGTCTTTGAGCGGGCGATAATAATCAAAGGCGAAGCGGGTGTCGTAGACTGCTGCTTGCGTACTGATATAGTTCTGTAATTCATCACCCAGTGGTTCTGTGGTCATGACATACGTAGCAATCGGAAGAATCGAACGTGCTACCGGTTTGCACAAGTCGCCAATATAACCACCGCCGGATAAAACAACATTCTTGGCTTTAACATTCCCATTAACGGTTTTAACAATCTTGGTAGCACTTTGGTAATCGATATCCAGCACTGGACAGTCTTCGAAAACTTGGCCGCCCTGTGATTGAATTTGTTTAGCGATTCCGCGCGCATAATTAAGCGGATGGAAGTGCATGGCATTCGGTTCAAACAAAGCGCCATGGTAGCGGTCAGTCTTCAGCTGCTGGCGCAGTACTTCTGGTTCAATGTACTGCCAGTCAACATCCATCTTGTCGTGCATGAAAGCTTGTTCGTCGAGCAACAATGACTGGTCTTTAAACCAGTTGGCCCATAACACGCCCTTATCTACCAGGTCACAATCAATGTTGTATTTTTCAACCCGTTCACGGATCAGGTTTACTCCGTCCAGCGTCAACTGATAAAGCTCTTTAGCTTTTGCTTCACCCACCTGTTTGATGAGCTGTTTAGGTCCAAGAGAGTAACCGCCGAACACGAATCCGCCATTACGCCCAGAACAGCCCCAACCAATCTTATGTTTCTCAATGATGGCGATATTGGTATGGCCGCGCTCTATCAGGCTCAGGGCCGTCATCAGACCGGCATAGCCACCGCCAATAATACAGGTCTCAACCTCAAGGTTCTGAGGAAGTGGATTGGTTTCCAGTTTGGAATTCAGCGTTGCCGCGTAATAGCTGTTTGGATAATTGGCCATGATTAACTGATAGTCATTAGTGTTGTGAGAATCATAGAGAAAGCGTGTTAATAGTCAACTGAGCCTGCAACCTATTTGAGCAGGTTGGAGGAGATGAGAACACATAGTTGCAGTTGTAAGTATTTATATATTAACGATAAACTATGTCCGTTAATAACTTTCTAAGGCATCAGCTTGATGAACCGCTTTCGACTCTACCGATACCTATTGGGTATCAACCTACCGCCTATTCTTGGGGCTATATTGTTTTCTATTTATAACGACTTACGAGCTAGTGGCACTGTAACCTTTATTGCCTCGGGAGACGATCCCTTCCTGCCTATCCGTGCTTTGATAGAGATAATGGGTGTCGCCTACATTTTTATTGGAATCCAGGCAGTAACCGCGACAACCATTATGGAGTTCCTCGTTTTAAAGAAAGTAAAACGCTATTTCATACAAATGCTTATAGCGGGGTGTTTAGGGTTGATAAGCGGAGCAACGCTTGGCTTATGGGAGTTTGTTGTTATTGGAATTCTTGTGGGATTTTGTGCGGGTTTTGGGCTGATAAAATTACAGCGGAAGGAAGTCTCAAGAATTTAAGTAAACCGTTAGTTTCAGCACATGACATCAACTCTGGGCAGCGTTAGTATGAGGGTATTATCTTCAATACATGGATTAAGGATTAGCTATGAGCATCAATGTTGAATCAAATATTCGCCAGCAACCGGATCAGGTACTGGTGGATATCGCCGAGTATGTTGCTGATTATGTGGTGGCTAGCGATGAGGCGATGGAGACAGCGCGCTTTTGTCTGATGGATACCCTCGGCTGTGGTTTTTTAGCGCTTCGCTATCCAGAGTGCACTAAACATCTTGGGCCCATCGTTCCGGGAACCCTTGTTCCATTTGGTGCACGAGTGCCGGGAACGCAGTTCGAACTTGACCCGATCAAAGCCGCCTTTGATATTGGTTGTATGGTGCGTTGGCTGGATTTCAATGACACCTGGCTGGCGGCGGAGTGGGGACATCCATCGGATAATCTTGGTGCGATCTTAGCCGTTGCAGACTTTTTGAGTCGACAAGCCATTGCCGAAGGCTACTCGCCGTTAACCATGAAAGAGGTGCTGGAAGCCATGGTCAAAGCCCATGAAATTCAGGGAGTTCTGGCACTGGAGAATAGTTTCAATCGAGTTGGCCTGGACCATGTCATTCTGGTTAAAATTGCCTCCACTGCGGTTGTCGCGCATATGCTGGGCGGCGAAAAAGAAGACATCATTGACGCAGTGTCGCAAGCCTTTGTTGATGGCCAATCATTACGCACTTATCGACATTCGCCAAATACCGGTTCGCGAAAATCCTGGGCGGCAGGTGACGCTACATCCCGCGCTGTACGTTTAGCCATGATTACTATGACTGGTGAAATGGGCTATCCGGGAGCTTTAACGGCTAAAGGATGGGGTTTCTATGATGTGTCATTTGGTGGTAAAGAATTTAAATTCCAACGCGATTATGGTTCCTACGTTATGGAAAATATTCTCTTCAAGATTTCTTATCCCGCAGAGTTCCATGCGCAAACTGCGGTTGAGGCTGCCATTCAATTACACAATGACATTAAGGGGCGTTTAGATGATATTGAACGAATCGAACTGACCACTCATGAGTCCGCGATTCGCATCATCTCTAAAGAAGGCTCACTCCATAATCCTGCTGATCGAGATCATTGCTTACAGTACATGGTTGCCTGTGGCCTATTATTCGGTAATTTAGTTGCAGACTATTATGAAGATGACGTTGCCAGCGACGAACGGATAGATGCATTACGCGAAAAAATGTCCGTGGTGGAAGACAAAAACTATTCAGAAGATTATCACAACCCCGAAAAGCGCAGCATCACCAACGCCATCCAGATATTCTTTAAAGATGGAAGCTCAACCGACAAAATAGAAGTGGAGTACCCACTCGGCCACCGATTCCGTCGCGATGAAGGCATCCCAGTGCTTATTGAAAAATTCAAAAAGAACGTCTACACACGATTCCCCAAAAAACACGGACAGGAAATCATCGACCTCTGCCTTGACGAAGAAGCCTTCCTCGAAACGCCCGTTAATGAATTTATGAATTTGTTGGTGATTTAATTATATCAATGTACTCTGACCCCATTAGTTCCCCATTAGTTCCGCACAAGGGAAAACGGTAAAGTTATGGAAAAATGATCCAAACATAATTGAAACTAGTACTCATGAATTCATGCATATTCTTGGTTTTGGTGATACCTATGTGGATAAAAATGGTAAATCAGAAACATTTAAAGGTCATGAAAATGACATTATGGGAACAAGCAATGGAAAATTTCATGATTATCACGCAAGAAGGTTGATTGAAGCATATGGAAAGTAAAACATTATTAAGCATCTTATTCAGTTTATCTTTTGTTGCTTCTGGCAAGGTATGTGATAAGCAGGATTTTATTAAACTAGTACAGGCAAGTAATAATAAATCTGAAATTATGAATAAGTGTCCGGAAATGTTCTTAAGTAGAACAGAGGATTCATTGAGTTTATTTAGCTGGCTTATCAAAACAGGTAGATATGAATTAGTAGCGAGTATTTTAAATGATGAATTGTACTTCAGTAATTTGACTGCAGTTGAGAAGTCAAATTTTTTGTTCGATACGCTGGCAGCAGATATGTATGGATATGAGCTCTTAATACTACTTATCAATCATGGAGCTGATCCTAATAAGTCAAGAATTGGAAATATAGGGATTATTTACGATGCTTTGGAAAGAGGTAAGATAAAAGCTCTTTTGAAGTTAAAGAAAGTTGTTTCTGAGAAAATATATTTTGAATCTCTCAATATATTTGCTGCTATTAAAAGTAATAACTTAGAATACGTTAAAGAATATTTTGAATTTAATGGCTGCATAAGCGTAAGAGATGAAAATGGATTTTCTACATTAGACTATATCAATAATTATGAGGTTTCTAGTGAGCTGGAATTATTAGTAAAGAATGAATGGGGTTGTGAAAAGTGACAGCAAGTTCTGCAATTAACAATAAATGGGGTCCAATAAATGGGGTCAGAGTACATTTATCAATATAATCTAAAGGTTACTTGCTGAAGACGAGTAACCCTATATGGAAACTACAAGTAAGGGAGTTAGGTATAGTGCGGGAAATGTTTTAGGGAGAAGAAATATCTCAAGCAATAGCCTATCGTAACTGACTGTCTTTGCTTCCTCGACGATTCATACCAGCGGCGGCTTGTTTTTCTTTCTCATACTCTTCCTGGCACTTAATGCAAAAGCGTACGCCTTTTATCGCCTGTCTACGCGGCTCTGGTATTTTGTCATCGCACCATTCGCAGTGAGTCAGTGACTCTGCCGCATGGTTCAATTCGCTGCGCGCACGCTCAACGCCATCTTTGATGGTGCTTTCAATTTGTTCCTGTACTGCGCCTTCGCGCGCCCAACCTGAAGCCATAATATTAAAAGTGGTAACTGTTACTGACTATTGTGAGGCTTTTTGTCTAAATTTCAAGCTGCACGGGGCTGGTGAAAGCACAAGCATCTTTACTGACTGGGTCAATGAAGCTGAGTTTGTAGGCCAATAATTGCAATGGCTGCTTGAAATTATCCGGTTGCCTCGGCTGTAGGGAAGGGTAAAAACGGTCGTTAAGTATCGGAAAGCCGATGGACGTCATGTGTAGGCGCAACTGGTGTGTGCGTCCCGTTATAGGCGACAAGGTGAACAGTCCAAGCTCACGGTTATCAACTTCACAATGGATAAGAGATTCTGCATATTGAGCATCTTTGTCGTGTGGAGGCGCATCAAGGTTTTGGAAAGTGAACTGTGGGCTTGAGCGAGCTAAATAATTTTTAATATGCCAACTTTTATTGCTTTGATTCTCGCCTGTTTGAGTCTTAGCAATTGCCTGATAGTGTTTTTTGATATTTTGCTGGGCAAATAATTGATGATACTCGCTTCGAGTGTCAGGGTTGGTTGAAAACATGACCA
>JAPHRL010000327.1 GCA_026195755.1 Kangiella sp.
ATTTTTGCCGTGCAGACGATCGCGCTCATTACGCAACTCATTGATTTGTTGTCGTAACTGATTATTCTCAAGATTGATCTTTTCGAAGCGCGCTAACAAGGCGTTGATCTTATCTTCTAGTTTCTCTAATTGACCTTGTGTCATAGTGAGTTACCCGATTTTGTTAAAGCACACTATAAAGTCAAGCAGGTTTTTGGTCAATGTTTAATCAGCTCGACCTGTGATGCCGCTACCATCTTTTTACTCAATAAATGCAGGGCAAGAGTGTTGGGTTTTAACCGTATAGCGGGTTAAACTATGGGCCTGCGACTGAAATTACAAGATGAAAAGCGTTTAACTTAATGAATTATTTACAAATTAATGAATTTTGCCGGAGTTTTTTGCCGGATTTGTCTGGTGCCGAATTAGCCGGGATGTTGCATGGCCTGGTCGGTCATGGTTTTGTGCCGGAAGCTGGGCGTTGGCCACAGCAAATGAGTGATTTTTTAGCTAACGGCGAACCGCTGGGGAAGCAGGCTGAAGATGATCTTGAACAAATTATTGCCTTTACTCAGAAAGATTATCAGCCAGAGTCCTTTACTATCGAGCTGTTAATTCCCGAAGACGATAGTCCTATAGACCAACGAGCCCAGGCATTGGGTGAGTGGTGCCAGGGCTATTTGACCGGCTACGGCTTAATAAAACAGGAAAAAGAGTTGGACGATGCTGCGCAAGAAGCGCTGCGAGATATGAGTGAAATAGCCAAAATTGATTTCTCCATCGAGGATGATAATTCAGAAGAACTGGAGTCTGCCTTTATGACCATATCCGAGCACGTGAAAATGTCGGCGCAGATTATTTTTCAGTCTAATAAAGCAGTGCCTATGGCACCCCAAAATAAGAAAATTCATTAGTTTCATTAGATAATTGTTTATACAGGATACTTGATGCAAGTAATCAATTTTGCCGCGCGCCGAAAAAAACTAATGCAATGGATGGGGCCTAACTCTATTGCGATCCTACCTTCTGCTACCGAAAAAGTGCGTAGTCATGATGTGCATTACCCTTTTCGCCAAGATAATGATTTCTGGTATTTGACAGGCTTTAACGAGCCTGAGTCAGTAGCGGTGTTAATTCCGGGACGAAAGCATGGGGAATTTATCCTATTTAACCGCGAAAAAGATGTCACGCAGGAAATATGGCACGGTAAACGCCTGGGGCAGGAAGGTGTGGTTGAACAGTTAGCCGCAGACGATGCTTTTCCAATTTCGGATATTGATGACATTTTACCTGGTCTGATGGAAGGTAAAGAGCGGATTTATTTCGCGTTTGGTGCGCACCCAGAGTTTGATCAGGATATTATGGAGTGGCGTAGTCAATTGCAATCACAGTCTGTTCGCGGATCAGAGCCTCCGGGCGAGTTGGTTGATTTGCGTCATCATTTACACGATATGCGGTTGATAAAATCATCTGCAGAGATCCAGCGTTTGCGCCATGCTGCTAAAGTAGCGGCCAAAGCACACTGTGAGCTGATGAAGGCCTGTGAGCCAGACAAGACTGAAATGCAGATGGAAGCGGTTTTGCACTATCACTATGTACAAGGTGGTTGTCGTTATCCCGCTTATCCGTCGATTGTCGCAGGTGGTGATAACGCCAATATTTTGCACTATGTGGAAAATAGCGATGTGCTTAACGATGGCGATTTGTTACTGGTTGATGCGGGCTGTGAGTTTGAACATTATGCAGCGGACATTACCCGTACAATTCCTGTGAATGGGCGATACTCCAAGGAGCAGGCCCAGCTGTACGATGTTGTGCTGGATGCGCAGTTAGCAGCGATTGAAATGATTAAGCCGGGCAACCATTGGGCACAAATCCATGACAAAGCAGTGGAAGTGATTACTCAGGGATTGGTCGAGCTGAAAATTTTGAAAGGTAATGTGAAAGATTTGATAAAGCGCGGTGCTTACCGTGATTTTTTCATGCACAAAACGGGTCATTGGATTGGTTTGGATGTGCATGATGTGGGTGATTATCAGGTGCATGGGCAACCGCGG
Organism: Kangiella sp.; assembly: GCA_026195755.1. Lineage (GTDB taxonomy): Bacteria > Pseudomonadota > Gammaproteobacteria > Enterobacterales > Kangiellaceae > Kangiella. The sequence continues at coordinate 2,037 of JAPHRL010000327.1, forward strand.
GTGCTAGAGGCGGGCATGGTTTTGACCGTTGAACCGGCGCTGTATATTGGTAAAGACAATAGCAAAGCGGCTAAAAAATGGCGCGGTATTGGTATTCGTATTGAAGATGATGTGGTAGTGACTCGCGATGGCTATGACATCTTATCGAAAGACGTGCCGAAAACACGCGAAGCGATCGAAAGACTGATGGCAAAAGCAGACTGATAAATTGGAAACAGCAAGCAGATGAAACAATATCCGGTGGTGATTATTGGTGGTGGCATGGCTGGAGCCAGTCTGGCTCTGGCATTGGCCAATGCCGGTATTGAAAGTGCAGTATTCGAGGCCTTTACACCAGAGTCGAAGGCACAACCGGGCTTCGATGATAGAACGGTGGCGCTGTCAGCTGCATCGCTGAATATTTTGAACAAGCTGGGACTGGAAAGGGATCTCTTCTCAGTAGCAGCACCGATCAAGAGCATTCATGTGTCTGATCAGGGCCATTGTGGTTTTGCACGCATTGACGCCAAAGAGTGTGGTGTGCCCGCTTTAGGGGCTGTGATTGAGAATTGGCAGTTAGGCAAGACGCTTAATCAGGCGATCAAAAAGCGAGCATTAATCGACTATCGTGCTCCAGCAAAGGTTGTTAGCATTGAGCAATCGGCTAATGAAGCCACACTTCGTATTGAGATAGAAAGCGGCACGCAAGATGTCAAAGCAGGATTGGTGGTACTAGCCGATGGAGCACGCTCACCATTACGTCAACAATTACATATTGACGCACAAGTTAATGACTATGA
>JAPHRL010000205.1 GCA_026195755.1 Kangiella sp.
CATGGTTACAACATTAGCAGGAATTTCTTCTGGCTCAACTATTTCTGCTCTTTCCAGCTCGACTTCCAGTTCTTCTTTACCCACAGTGCCGTGTGGCAGGGCTTCTAATATCTTTTCCAGTCGTTCTACATCTAGCGAAGAAATAATAATATTTGGTTTTGTCGACATAACTCTGCTCACTTACAGATAAATGGTTTTTAAAAATAAACAACCATAGGTTAGCCTTTTCCGACCGAATACTAAAGCTTATTCAGGCTTATTCTTAGCTTTGCGGTAAATAGCGGTAGTGACCGGTTATGTCATAATCGAACAGCATATCTTCTAGCTTTGGGCCAGCTCCAATATTATGCACAATCAATGGGTTACCAGTTTCTGCGTCTTTCTGATCTGATACGATACCGATATGCGGTAGATTGCCTGGTAACATCCAGCTGACGATATCTCCGGGCTGATAGTGCTGCAGAACATTACTTATTGGCAGGCTTTTACCATGACGACTAAAAAAGGTTTGCAGGTTTGGCACGCGGCGATGATCAATATTCTTGTCAGTTGAGGTTAAGCCCCAGATTTTTTTCGAAGGATACAACTCAAAGTTATCACGCATGTCTTCATGCACCAATTGCTGCAAATCTATTCCCAGCTTTCTATAGGAACGGATAATGACATCGGTACAGACGCCAATCTCAGACGGCACATCCCCATTGGGATAGTCGATGGCCATGTATCGACCATCATAACGCACCTCAAATTGCGTTCTCTCCAGCGCTGCTTCCACTAATTGTTCATATACTGGTTTTGCCAGTATTGGCGCGCCAAATAAAACCAGTCCTGCCAGTAACACCATTCTTTTCATGACATTCCTGCTTTGCATCTTAGTAATAAACACTGACATTGATTACTTCACCCTTCCAAACCAGTTCAAAGCTGCCATCCATCCACCATCCCACTTCGCCGTACTTAGGAATTTTGACACCTTCGACTTCATAGTAATCTCTGAAATGCCCTTCCCAAGGTCGTTTTTGATAGCCTCCATCAAATTGTCCATAGCGACCTTCGGTGTAAACTGATTCCACTTCATTGTCATCATTAAATCTGAACTCTAACTCTACCGTTAGTTCCTTAACCGTTAAACTGGCCAATGCTCTTCTATCATCAATCGCAGTCCAGGTTACGCCCGATTCTGGTAATAATGCCGCTGGAAACCAGACCGCTTCTGCTAGGTATCTGTGAAGCGCACCAGAATTGAGTGGTTTATGATCTTTGTCGCTTGCAATGGGAATGATACTGAACAGTTCCACCTTGCCGGAACCCATGCCATCTTCCAGCCTATCTTCTACTGAGATGAACATGCCCGGACAAAACTTAATTTTTGCGTTCCAGGTGAAATTTTTATCTAGAGTGGTAACTGATTGAGAAGCCTCAAATGTGAGCCATTTGTTGCTGTCTGTTCGTGTTCTTAAGGCGCCTGCCTGAGCAATTTCAATTCTACGAATCATCGGCTGACCGTTGGTCAGCACATGTTTGAAATATCGCTGTACAGGCTCAGGCAGTCCTTCGAAATGACTAAAGTCGACCCTTGCATCGGACTTTTCTTTACTATTTACCTTAGTCATTTTCACTTCCCTGAACTTTTCGGTGAAACTAATCTAGCTTTGCTTTGCTGGACTGATTTTATGAAGCAGCCAAAGTATTAAACCAAACACTGCTACCCATATTCCAAAATCAATTAATAAGCCTACCCAAAACGTATTGTGTTCAAACGGGTTGTAACCCAACAGGTAATAACTTAGGCGAGTAATAAAATATGAAATGATAAATGCTATAAAACTTTTAACGTTTTTGGTCATCTTGCTCTCCTTGGTCTAATGTTCTGCCTTTAAAGTTATATTCACTCACACATGGCGTTATAACGACGTTGCATTTCTTCCGGCTCTACTTTCTCGATTTCGTGACCCAGCATCCATTCATGGCCAAAGGGATCTCGAATCGTACAAGAGCGCTCACCATAAAAGTGATCTGCCGCTTCTCGAATCATTATTGCTCCAGCGGCAAGGGCCCGCGCTGCTAATTCATCACAATCATCTCAGTGGATGTGGATCAGAAAACCGGTCTTGCCCGGATTTTGTGGACCGTAACAGTCATATTCAGGAAACTCATCAGAAACCATTAGAATAATATTGCCTAAATCCAGTTCTACATGACCAATCTTACCGCCAGGATCGGTCAACCGAAACCTTTCCTTCGCACCGAATACTTTAGTGTAAAACTCAACCGCAGCCTCAGCGCCTTTTACTCTTAGATAAGGGTACACTTCATGATTGGTATTTTTTCCTTCATTCATGGTTGCCTCCTTTACTGTTCTTTACCCCACATGCGTGGCATGACATTTTTATTTGAACCTGTTCTTTTGTGCCAGTAGCTCATTATGACGTGGCCAATGGTTAAGGCCAGTAATAGCCAGCCTAACTCTCCGTGCAGTAATCCGCCCAGATCGAGAGTCCACTGTATTTTCTCACTTTCAAAGCCACTGAAGATCGTTATACCAAAGACTTCAAAAGATCGTCCCGAACCATATTGGCGTAATAACCCAAGACTTGGTATTGCCAACATCAAAATATAAAGTGTTATATGGCCGAGTCTGGCAAACCAATTGATTGACGGGGGACGACGGGACACATTCATCAGCGCCCAGATGATTCGAATAATGATCAGTACAAACAACAAGAAACCCATAGGTTTATGGGTTGGCCAAAAAAAAGCTTCTATAGCGGTATCATCAAAGAAGAAGTGTGATGCTGCGCTTAAAAACTGCCATAGCAACAACAGTGCCATGCCCCAGTGTAAAATACGGCTTACTTGCCCATAACTGTGTTTATTATCTTTTATACCCATGTTTGCCCCCATCATTTTTCTGCTGTTTAGAATATATCACAGCTTTGATTATTTTATAGACTCATCATCTTTTGGATGTTTTCTGTAATGTGTTTGATCACTTTTTTATCCTGCCAGTATTGGCCATGACTTAGCGGATTCCATGATTTGAATAACTTTGTAAAGAATCCTTTTCCAGCATTAACTTCTATATCCTCAACCCTTTGTTCATAAGAATGACTTAGTGGTTTTAATGGCCATCCGAGAACATCATCCTTGTCATAAAAGTTATACCATTTGAAATCCGGTGTTGGTGGTTTTATCGCTTCGATGTTTTTGTGTCCGGCAACAAAGATGGGGATATTACAGCCTAGCGTATAAAATTTATGCAGGCTTTTCATTCTTCTGAACTGATCTCGCGGCGAACCCTCATGCACCTCATCGTCTCGCTGCATACTCCAGATACCCACCGAAGCATCAATTCTTTGCGCATCCCAGATGTAGCTTGAGATCACCTGACCACCCAGAGAATTTGCAACAATCACTACAGGTATCTGGCGATTACCTGCTTCTTCAAACACATCATCCATGGCCTTCATGATCATTTTTTGCGTCAGGTAGTAAGGGCTGTTCTTTACCCTTTTTTTATATTCAAGACTCGCTGCATCGGAAAAGCCATACAGCAGAAATCGCCTCAATTTGATCCAGTCTACCTGATCGCGCATTCGACCTAAAATTTCCTCCTGCTGTCCTTGCAGGATATCCTGATAGTAAAGCGATTTAAAAGCCACTTTAGACCATGCCTTATCACCCAAAGATTTTTGTATCTGATCGTAAAATTCGGTGTAATAATGCCTTTCGGTATCCCCCATTCCATGAATGGTTATCAGTGCTATTTTTTTATCCATGCCTTTCTCCTTTATTGAGCTTCTTTATTATAATCAACGCGCATCAACACACCGTTAGCCATTGCTTATTTTGTATGAATTCTTACAGATATTAGAAAGGCTTGCCGCACCAGCTTTCTGATGCGGCATTAGGAAGTTTACTTTTGATCGAAGCGATCAGCGTTCATCACTTTGGTCCATGCGGCAACGAAGTCTTTGACAAACTTCTCTTGATTGTCATCTTGTGCATAGACTTCAGCAATCGCTCTTAAGATTGAATTGGATCCAAAAACTAAATCCACTCTGGTTGCTGTCCACTTGGTTTTACCGGATTTCCGATCACAGATTTCATACAGATTATTACCCGCCGGGTTCCAGGTGTAATTTATATCGGTTAAATTGACGAAGAAGTCATTGGTCAGGGCGCCTTCCTGTTCGGTGAACACACCATGTTTACTGTTACCATAATTGGTTCCCAGCACACGCATGCCACCGATTAAGACCGTCATTTCTGGAGCAGTCAACCCCATCAACTGAGTACGATCCAACAGCATTTCTTCAGGGCTTACAACGTAATCCTTCTTCAGCCAATTTCTGTAACCATCATGCAACGGCTCAAGCGGTTCAAATGATTCCACATCCGTCATTTCGTCAGTCGCATCACCGCGTCCTGGCAAGAATGGAACATCAATATTAAAGCCGGCTTTTTTGATGGCCATTTCAATCCCTACATTACCGGCCAAAACAATTACATCGGCAATACTGGCACCGCTTTCTTTGGCAATTGGTTCAAGCACCTTAAGCACTTTGGCCAATCTCTCAGGCTCATTGCCCTGCCAATCTTTTTGTGGCGCCAAACGGATGCGCGCTCCATTAGCACCACCACGCACATCCGATCCGCGGAAGGTTCTTGCGCTGTCCCAAGCGGTCGCCACCATTTCAGGGGTAGTAAGTCCACTGGTTTTAATCTTCTCTTTCACAGCTTTAACGTCATAATCACTTTCGCCAGCTGGAACTGGATCCTGCCAGATTAAATCTTCTTGCGGTGCATCGGGGCCGATATAGCGCGATCTTGGCCCCATATCCCGGTGCGTCAGTTTAAACCAAGCTCGAGCGAATACTTCGGAAAAATACGCCTGGTCTTTATAGAAGCGTTCCGAAATTTTGCGATACTCAGGATCCTTTTTCATGGCCATATCAGCATCCGTCATGATTGGATTCAATCGAATAGAAGAATCTTCAACATCCACTGGCTTGTCTTCTTCCTTAATATCGATTGGTTCCCATTGCCAAGCTCCTGCTGGGCTCTTCTTTAGTTCCCATTCGTGATTAAGCAACATTTTAAAATAGCCGTTATCCCACTTGGTAGGCTCGGTTGTCCAGGCGCCTTCAATGCCGCTGGTTAATGTATCGCGACCTATGCCGCGCTTGGTTTTGTTGTTCCAGCCAAGACCTTGTTCTTCGACGTCCGCAGCTTCAGGCTCCGGGCCAAGCAACTTCTCATCGCCATTACCGTGGCATTTACCGACCGTATGACCACCAGCTGTCAACGCAACCGTCTCCTCATCATCCATGGCCATCCGCTTAAAGGTCACACGGATATCTTCGGCTGTTTTAAGCGGATCAGGATTACCATCCACACCTTCCGGATTCACGTAAATCAAGCCCATCATCACCGCAGCCAATGGATTGTCTAGGTCGCGCTCGCCTGAATAGCGACTGCGTTCATTATCACTCGGTGCTAACCATTCTTTCTCAGAGCCCCAATAAGTATCTTTTTCCGGGTGCCATATATCCTCACGGCCGAATGCAAAGCCATAGGTTTTCAAACCCATAGACTCATAAGCAATGGTACCGGCATAGGTGATTAAGTCCGCCCAACTGAGTTTGTTACCGTACTTTTTCTTGATGGGCCAAAGCAGTCGACGCGCCTTATCGAGGCTGACATTATCTGGCCAGGAATTAATAGGAGCAAAACGCTGGTTGCCGGTTGCCGCACCGCCACGCCCATCGGCTATTCGATAAGTCCCGGCTGCGTGCCAACTCAAACGAATCATAAGACCACCATAATGACCCCAGTCAGCTGGCCACCATTCCTGACTATCGGTCATTAATTGATGTAAGTCTTTTTTCAGAGCTTCGAAATCAAGTTTTTTGACTTCTTTTTGATAATCGAAATCCTCACCCATTGGGTTTGTCTTTTTATCGTGCTGATGCAAAATATCGAGATTCAGGGCATTCGGCCACCAATCCATGTTAGATGAGCTGCTTTTTGTGACGCTACCATGCATCACCGGACATTTTTTCTCTGACATAACATCTCCTTATTCATCAATCTGTATTTCTCTTAGTAATTTGTTATATCACAGATAAATGCCTTTTCTCACCTCTTACCACCACTATTGATTTGATCTATGATGTCAGTCATTTTTTTATATCGGATGAGAAAGATTCCTATCAAAGTCCAGCCTCTACCATCTGCTTAATTTTTTTGGCTTTCTCGAAGTGATCCAATCTATGAGTACTGATCCACCAGGTTGCTGCCTCCATCAAAAGCTCAGGGTCATTGTTCTTGTTTGCAAAGAACGCATAAAAAGACACACCCACAGAGTCTCCTTTAGTCAGTATTTTCTTATCGCATACTTCTATTATTTTACTTCTTAAAGTCTGTCTCATTGTATTGTTCCAGGTTTATGGTCTGTAAAACTTTTATCCCTTTTTCATTATTTCGATAACGCTTGATTCCATAGACCAGCATCCAAATTACCACCACTGAATATATCAACGGTATCAAAACATTCACTAGGGCTTGTTCATATCTGCTTATTACTTCTGGATTCTCTAAATCAGGCACCAGTAATTGCTCTCCAATAGGGCCATTAGAGAACACAAAGATCGTGACTAGATTCCATCCGAAATGGAGAGCAATTGGTAAGGCAATTGACTTGGTCCGTTCAAAGGCATAAGCCAACATCAAGCCAAACACACCGGTAAGAAAAAGCACATAAACCATCGGAACTATATTTCCAATTACACCATACGAAAACCAGTGATAAATTCCAAATGTTGCAGCAGATAAAAAGCAGCCCTTTCTTGCACCCAGCCACTCAATCGCCTTGTACAGCAAGTAGCCTCTGAACAGTAATTCTTCAAACAACACAGAGTTGATATTCCAGCGAATACTATCCAATACCTGACTCCAACTTAGATTGGAGTTTAGTACCCAGTTAAAACCGGAGAAATGTGCTATGAGCAGATATTGAGTTGCTGCAACAGATCCAGCAAGGAAGAATCCAGTGACAAACTCTGAGGTGCGTTGAAGGGGTTTATTGAAACCTAGAACTCTTAAACTACGTTTCTCTATTCGTAGCAGAAAATAAGTAATAGTTATTATTATTATGCCAATCATGATTCTTGTTTATCCTGAGGTTGTAAAGTAAGCGCCACTCTAAAGTTAGCTTCTCTTATCACGTACTTCCCTTATCACTCTGGGATTTGTTTGGCTCAGGCAAGTCATTGCAAACTTTACAGTAAAGCCCCTTTTTATAATAGTAGACTCTAGTAGCGAGAAATATCGTTGCTGTAATTAGACCCCACAACAATCCAAACTCCAGGGCGTACTCGAACTCTCTTCCTTTTAGCATTTGCACTCCGCCCAACAGTAATGCCACTACCGGAATGGCAATCAGATATTGAATAATCCACTTTTTTATTGGCATATTTTTTTCCTTAATTTGCTAACACTCTAATGTCACTCACTTTTATTCAGGCAATATGCTGTTTAACATGAATCCGATTTACATGTGAAACCAGGTATCATCAAGATACTCTACAATCTCCTGTGCTAAATTTGACGAGAATAAATTATCTGAATTTCCAAACATAATGATGCCATAACCTTTATCCTTATAGAAATGGCAATAGGCTCTGAAATCACCATTATTACCTGAGTGATAATATCTTATACCGTTCTCTGTCTGCTGAACTGAAAAGCCCAAGCTGCGATGCACCTCTCCCTCTTCATTCGACATCAGATTTTGAGACGAAACACTAGCTTCATTCTCATTAGAGCAACCAGAACACACTGACAATTATGAATAGGCTCAGGTCCGTTGCTTAGAAGCCATTTTCTGCAATAAGAGTGTTATTCGAATCCTATTGTATCGTTACACAGCCATTGGATATAAATTCACAAATACATTGATTGCAATCGATATATAGATGTTCAATTACGAATAATAACCCAGCACCGACAGCCCATATAAATAAGAATATTGCCGATATCAAATGTCGCCACTCCCATATGCCAGCCAAGTTCCTATAATTGACTAATGCTTCTCTTCGACTACCCGTTTCGACTATTTTAAGCCTATCTATTCCGCGCAGTCGCGTTATTACTTCACCAGAGGTTGGCACCCATTTTTTATAGATAGTTGCTCTAGGCTGAGCATATATCTTGCCTTCATTTTGAAGCTCAAATGACCTCAGTTTAAGATACCAATTTTTTTTATTGTTCTATTCACTCTGTCATCCCTATCTCTCCAACTTTCTAACTTTCAATCTATCTGAATAATATCTATAACCTGTTGATTTTAAATTGTTTCTACTGCTGATTTATTACGGCGCATACCAATGAATTGGACTTTTCTGTCTTTACATTGTGTTATTAGTAAACTTCCAATTCCATGATCAACAAGCTGCAGCCTTCATAGTAATTAGCTGTTTTGTAATGACTATGGGTATTTTCTATCCGGTTTAAACAGCCCGCATATGAGAAAAATACAGTAAGGGCAGCACACGAAACCCTTAATTGCTCGTAGTTTTCTGTGGAAAAGGCTAAACTGTCCGCCTTATGCATTAATCCCTTCTTTCATGCCCTTTTCCAAACTCGATTTAATACAGCCGCTACTCGACGCATTACACAAGAGTGGCTACAAAAACCCCTCACCGATCCAGCAAAAAGTCATTCCTTTAATCCTTAACGGTCAGGATGTGATGGCTGCTGCGCAGACCGGCACGGGTAAAACCGCTGGTTTTTCACTACCGATTCTGCAGCGCCTGTCAGAAGGCAAGCGAGCTTCCACCAATTCAGCCCGTTGTCTGATCCTGACTCCTACACGAGAGCTGGCTGAGCAAGTTCATCAAAGCGTCCAAAAATACGCGGCGAACTTGTCGCTGAATTCAGTTGTGGTCTACGGGGGCGTAAAGATTAACCCACAGATGTTGAAACTTCGTCGCGGTACTGATGTATTGGTCGCAACCCCTGGGCGATTGTTGGATTTAATTCAGCAAAATGCAGTGGGTTTTAAAGATCTTGAGTTTCTCGTTTTAGACGAAGCTGATCGAATGCTGGACATGGGTTTCCTGCCCAGCATTAAACGCATCATTGGCAAACTGCCTCAGAAGCGACAAACATTACTGTTTTCCGCCACCTTCTCTGAATCGATCAAAGCTATCAGCCAACAATTTTTGACCAATCCTACTCTGGTCGAAACCGGGCAAACGAATACTACTGCGACAACCGTCAAACAGTGGATTTACCCCGTCGATAAAAAACAGAAGCCAGCCCTACTGAGTTACCTCATCGGCCACCACCGCTGGGAGCAGTTACTGGTATTTGTGCGAACCCGCAGAGGCGCCAACAAGCTCAGCGTTGATCTTGATAAAAGGGGTATAAAAGCGACAGCCATTCACGGTGGCAAAAGTCAGGGGGCACGCAACCGAGCTCTAGCCGAATTTAAAAATGGACAGGTAACGGTCTTGGTCGCCACCGATGTTGCAGCCCGTGGCCTCGATATTGAACAGATGCCGCTGGTCATCAACTACGATTTACCCAATGTTGCCGAAGATTATGTGCACCGCATTGGCCGCACCGGACGGGCAGGAGAAAAAGGTACAGCTATCTCGCTGGTCAGCGCCGATGAAGTCGATGACCTACGCGGTATTCAAGATCTCATCCGCCAACAGCTCGAGAGAAAAATCGCTGACGGCTTTGAACCGCAACACTCGCTGCCTGAAACCCCATTGAAAAGTGTTGGCAAGAAAAAACCGCACAAGAAAAAGCTGGCCAAAGCAAAACTTAACCAAACTAATAAGAAACCCAGCACAGCGAAAAGGAAAGGTAAGCCTAACAAACCAAAACCCGCGAACAAGCCCGGCAAAACTAATCGGTCTTAACCGACCCTAGTTATTATCTATACCGAACGCTTATTGCCGGGCTTCGCTCGGCAATGCAATATCTTTATTCATTGTTCTTTACCGATTAGATAAAACAAAGGGGGATTTCAACCATCGCGAACCTGTTTCGACGGTTTAATTCCATTTCCCCCAAGGGTCCTTGTTCTTGTCGTTAGGTGAATCTGAAGAGTCCGTCGAATCGCGCCTTTTCTTGCTATAGCGATGGCTGCCACTTTTCTTGTACTCTGCTGCTTTTTGTGCTCGTTTTTCGTTTAACTGTTCAGCATCTTCTACACTTAATTCAGCAGGCTCGCCAGGTTTCTGATCGTCTGGAATAATTCGATCCCTAGGAGGCACTTTGAACTGTTCTGAAGACGCTCGAGGCAAGCTTTTATATTGGTACATATAGAAAGCTTCCACTTTTTCGCGCGCCCAATCGGTTTTCTTAAGAAACTTAATACTCGATTCGATACTCGGATTAGTTTTAAAGCAGTTAATGTTCAAATAGGCATAAAGAATCTCAAAGCCATAGTGATCGACTAATTCAGTGACCAAGGCTTTTAAACCGACGCCATTCAAAGGATTGTTCTTGTAATTAATTTCAGTGTTCATACGAATATCCAGAAAAAGTGAGCAACATGTATTATTGTTAAAGCGAATGACGTTAGTATAACATTAGGTCACAATCTGTACTGCATAAGAAAAAAGTAGCATTAACCTTTCTCAACTGGTGAATCATTTCGAAATCTATTAATAATTTTTACTAAGCATCATTGATGGCTTTACAATCTGAATGCTTATACCCCTACACAAATATGTATAATTTCACATCCAAAACTGCTTTGTCATTCCAGCTAGTAGGGCGTTGTGAATGCAAATGAAAACTCCTCTAGCTCTACATCTTTAGTTACCTTATTCGTTTTTGTTCCGACTAAAAGTATTGGTTGTGTAGCGTTTAATTCAAAACTAATCGAATAATGACCTTGGCCGTTAATTATTGCTGACTGCCTACTATAAAAATGACTGCTTATTCTTGTACCATCAAGTTTATAGAATTTTATTTCCGGCATATTTTGAGGGTTTTTATTCACCTCAAATGTTAATTTGCGATCACTCACTTGCGACAATGTTAGCATCCAGGTCCCCAGCTGTATCGATTCTCCAATTGCTACCTTTAGCTTTGCCGTTTGTTCTTCTTTAAGTCCTGAACTAACGTAATAAAAGACTTTACCATTAATGGTGATTTTCTCGCCAGGTTTACTGTTCAAATTTTTTACCACAAACTCAAATGCGGCTCCGACTTTTGACACACTCGGTGGCGAGTTATAACTCACACTACCTTCCGATAGTTTATTCTCCCCAACCTTGATGTTTATTGAATCAAGGGTTGCTTGACGGTCTATATCCAACAACTCCAATCCGTTCATTGCCATAGACATATTCAATACGCCACTGTCTGAAGAGTTTTTAGTTCTAAGATTTTTTTGGTAAGCAAATCCTGTTACATAAACGTGTGGACTTGCCGTTGAAGTTGCGTACATAAATAATAGCAAGGCAGATAATACAATTTTCATAATTCAGTAACTCTTCTATTTAAAGTTTTATTAACACATAATTTGGTGAGAGTATTATTCAACCCCAATATTGGTACTCTGAACTCTATTATTGTTCTGTTTAGAACAATGACTTACCCTTTACTGTTCAGAAAACGAAAATTTTTTCCAAGTCGATTTATCGGTATCTACTGCTTTTTCTGGATAAAAGAACTCTGCGCCATACTCTCCGTCTTGATAAACCGCACTGAGACGAATCATCATATTCCAGGTGTTACCGATAAACTTCTTTCTCGACACCTGAATTTCTCGATGCGACCCTTCCAAGAATTGAGTGCGTTTGCCTTCATCGGTATCTTCTTCACCTGCGTATGGTATCCAGTAACCACTCCAATCTTTATGATTCCAAAACTCTGATTCACTCCAGGCCTTGTCACTGAGAGTCCGCTCTGATAATTGGGCCGAAGCATGTAGATTATAAAGATGACCGGTTTCAGCATCTTCAATGTACAGGTCAATAACCGTGTAATCTTCAGCCTTGCCTTTGGCGCAAACGAATAATGAATCTTTATCGTGCATAAGATAAACGGCAGTCTGTGCTGGTAGCTCGAGCTTTGTTGCCTCTTGCCATTCAGAAGTATCACAACGACCATCGAAAAGAGGAGCCTTGTCTGTTGGGTTAATTGCAATAACCTCGGAAGCAACTGCCTCCCCTGACAGGATTGAGAGTGAAGCAGTTAATAGCAATATTTTTAATGGAATTCGCATGCAAGGTCCTTGTGTCAATATTTATTCTTAATGATATAAATTAGCTAACTGTGTTCATAACAGCAAATGTTTTTCGAACGATATTGTTACAATTTCTATACCCAAAGATAAATTATAGTAGAAGGAAAAACCCTAGCCCTAAATTTACCCATCATTTATCAGGAAATACCATAATTATTCTTCTAAACAGAATGCTTCATAAGTTGTGACACTCCCTTTCTTAACCCGAATCGAATTTATGTACTGGTTAAATATCTACTCTTGACACTCTGCTTCACCATATACATGAGTAACAAGCATTTTTATTGCAATTTGGACATTTTCCGCATCGAGGTCTCCTCTTTGAACCATACCTATTTTTAACTCAGGCTCACCTATGTACTTTCCGTTGCAATTCTCTTTAGCAATTTGATGCCACACTTTAAATAATATTTCTTGTGCTTCCGTTGTGTTTTGCACGGGTTTTGATGGCGTTATCTTTATTTGGAATTTTCCACCAACATTTGTATCTTTTACATAGAAGTCAATTTTATCAAGATCAACATTGTATTCCTTGTCTAGCTTTCGCAACTTTGATTGAGCTGTTTCTGTTCTAGCTCCACAAGCTGTCAATATTATTGCGCAACATATAAGTAATGAAAGTCTAATGGTGGTTGTTATCATATTATCCTCTTTCTATATTTAACACTTCAATAATCGGCGCGAGGTTTGAGCGTCCGGCGCCGAAGGCGATAAGTTAATTGCCTTGTTATATTCTGTAGTACCGATCACGGCTCACACTCATTTGGGTTTGATTTATAAAACTCTACTAGATCTTTAAATTTCTTAACGTATTTTTCAATTCTTTTAGCATCAACATCATAATCAAGAGAAGGCTTTCTTTTGCCTGTTATAAAAGTATCAATCTGCTTCTCACCAGAAATAATAGGCGTTTCTATTCTTCTGTACGGTGACAAAACACTAGACTTCACCTTCGAGCCAATTTTAGCAGTAAGCCACGCCACTTTTTCTGTCGGAAACAGGTTGGTAGGAAACTCCAACTCTTCTAGGTCAGAGATATCGGCAATTGGCGATATCCGAAAATCATCTATCTTCTTCGCGGAGAACGATAGCTTCCTTAGATTGTTGATGTTTGATAATGGCGACAATGAATCCAGTACAAAAGATGACCAAACTCTATCACCAAAACTAACATCTGTAAGCGTGTTGGATTTTGCGAGATCATCCAATGAATGCAATCTTGTAAAGTCATCTAAAACTATGGACTTTAGGTTTTTGTTTTTCGATAGATCCCACAGTTCAGTAGCTCTTTGGTTCCAATAAAAGGATATTGCTCTAATATTTTCAAGCTGTTCAAGACAGCCTAAATCGCTTATAAGGGGGCACTTAAAGAAGTCAATCTCCTCGAATTTATCACCATATACGCCAATAAGATGTTCAAAAGACTTTTGCTTTAGCCCTGTAACCTGTAATTTCTTGCATGTAGAAGAAGATACAGGTTTCAAAGAATCTATTGTTTCCGCACCAATCAATGTCAAAGTATCATCATTTTGCATTTCGGAACAAACTTCTCATTATTTTAGGCATATAGATTCTGCAGCATGCGCGCCCACGGAATGAAATCGAAGGAGCAGTGTAAAGAGCATCACCGTTCCTGCACCGATTAAGTATTTCTGGCGACGCCCATGAGTACATCCAGCTCGCTACCGTCACTTTTCAGAGAAAAGGGAACCGAGGTCGAACACTCAGCAAACCCAGCTTCCGTTAGTGCCGATTTAATCTGTTGCTCTGTAAACCCATACCCTTCATCGCCCTCTTCTTTGAGCCAATCCCACTGGACCAAGAAACCACCTTTGTTAAGCAGTTGTTTCAATAGCCTGAGCATTTTTGCGTAATCGGGCACAAAGGCCAGTGCTGAGGAAGCCACGACAAGATCAAACTTTGGTGACAAGAGACTATTATCGTTGATCAAATCTTGGTCTAGCTCTGAAGCGATTGATGCAACATTTTTCAGGCATTTATTTTCGAGTACTGAAATCATCTTTTGTGAAGGGTCGAGACCCACCACTGAGCTTGCTGTGTTCGACAACCTTTCGGTGAGCAAGCCCGTACCGCAACCAAAATCAAAAATGCGACACCCTTCTAGCTCCACAGTATCTTTCAAGGTAAGGTAGGCATTGTCGGCATAAGCAATGACGCCTTCATTGCTATCCCACCCAGCTGCATATTCATCCCAACTTCCACTCATCCTAGAAGATTCCTTCTTTTATCTAACTTCTACCTAACGCCCGCATTCGCGGCAAATTGGACCGCAGCGAAAATTTTCGATAACCGCATTTTGTTACTTTGCCTACCAAATTTTCCACCAAGGTTTACTTGGCTGTTTGATAGGTTCTTCTTTAGGCATGATTTGATCTATCGACTCATCGCTCATCCCCCCTCCAAAGACAATAATCATTTCAGTCAACGTTTGATTAAAAGCTGGATCGGGACCATCAATCCCAATACATCCTATTGGAGCATCCTCTATAGATAACTCCCAATTGATTGAGAATAGCTTTGCACTTTCTGTAAAAGAATTAACTAAGATCTCGATGTCACGCAAAACCTTTGGAGACTCTTCTGAAGGATCTAGTTCACTTCCATCGGTATCATAAAGTCTAAACAATTTTGATGAACCAGATACATTATTTGTTCCCATTATGAAATTCGGCGGTTCGATATACCATTCATGATCCCCACAAAAATCATTTACTTTATCACTCAATACGGCTTCCTGAATTTCTTTTCCATTAAGACTTGCAGAATAAGCAATTGAAACTCCCACTTCACACTCCTTTTATAAATTAACGACCCGGCGTTTAAGCGGCGCAGGTTTCCGGTTTCTGTTAAGGTAACAGAATATATTAACTGCTCACAAGCTTGCCCGTGAACCCTACCTGCGTCCGCGTTGATTTGCTTGTCAGGTCGCTATTTAAGCAAGGATATCCCAACCCGCAAAACCAACAACGGTATAAAACAAATTGCTCAGCACGTGAATCAGTATAGCCATTTTTAAAGATTTTGTACGCAAATAGATCCATCCCCAGGCAGCACTGAACATAAAGTACATGGGCCATAATACCATCGGACTATGCCCGGCCATAAATACCAGAGAAGTAATACTGATGGCCGCCCATGCCGGCATTCGTTTTGCCAATGAAGATTGAAAATATCCTCTGAATATAACTTCTTCCATCACCGGACCAACAATGAGCGCCAGAGTCAGGAAGCCTATCATTCCAGGCACGGATTCTGTTCCTTGTATGTACGTAAACATCTGTGACCCGCCTCCAATGATCCCACCTTTATCGACCATTGGTAAGAGCACAGATCTGTAGATATATGCTAGAACGTGCGTTGCTCCAAGTACCGCAACCACTAATAAAACAGCTTTGCAATTTTTGATGATTGAGGGTTGAAGTCCAAGCTGGGGATAAAAAGATGATCCGGATCTATGGACATCCCACCAAAACAATAACAAAATCATAATTCCACTGAGCAGGACAGACAACAATCCAATAATTTGAATATCGCCTCCGCCTGTACTATCAATGAGTTTAAATGCATAAGAGATGACGACCCCAGCAAATAACTGACATGCATACATGACAATAATGGCAAGAAGTCCCTTTTTTATTGTCAATTGATAGGGCTGTCTAGACATGTCTCCGAACAGATATTGCTTGGATTTTTCGGAGGGGGCAGAGTTAAAGTCGGTCATTAAGTTTCCTGTTTAGTAGATTGGAATGGTCAATTACCTGGGGCCTTACGGGTAAATCATTGTCGTAGTTACAGAAACTAACGCCCGCCTAACCGGCCAAAAAGGCTTGGCTAAAATTAGGAACTAAGTGACGCAAGCCTAGCTTTTTGCCTCCTTTGTTGAGGCGCTTGTTATGTTCTGACAAACTTAAATTCAGCACTACCTTTTCTTAAAAAATATAAAGCCACACAAGTTGCTACAATTGCTATGACAGCTCCAAACTCATCCATATACCAAGCAGAGTTTGTGTTTGTTATTGTAATAGGTGTGAATAACTTTTGGATAAATATATTCGAACTAGCATGATAAATAACCGCAGGCCAAAGGCTATTAGTTTTGATACGAAAGTAAGCCATAATTATCCCTGTAGCAGTTATAAAAACTGAAAACACAAACAGCTGATAATACAATGGAGTTACGTCATTAC
>JAPHRL010000238.1 GCA_026195755.1 Kangiella sp.
TCTGGGTCGTGTTTACCGTTAGTTTTGTCCTATTCGTTATTTCGCAATATTCTTTGCTGACCTCCTCAATCCTGCTTTTAGTGGCAATATCGGGCTTTGCTCCTTGCGCGCTTTGGCAACAGAAAAGACTCAATAATCTGAATCAAGGAGTGCTGCAGCTTCAGTTTGTTGATGGCTGTTGGTACTTAGTCATGCAAAGTGAAGCAGCGGTAATCGAAAAACACTCAATAGAGTTTGGCAACGATAATGCTGTTTGGCCCTGGTGGATTAAATTGAATTATAAGCTGGAGCAGGGCGAAGACGAACAATCGCTAAGGCAGCTACTAATTTGTCGCGATGCCGTGAGCGAAGCGGACTTCAGACATCTGTCCCGGGTGCTCAGCTTTTATCGAAATGAAGAGCCAGAGGAGCTGAAGCCGCACTAGCTGTTATGGCTTCAGACTAGAGTCTATGGCGGTATCAGCGAGTTCGGGATAGTCAAGCGTGTAATGCAGGCCGCGGCTTTCTTTGCGCTGCATCGCGCATCGTATGATAAGTTCGGCAACGACTACCAGATTACGGAGCTCTATCAGATCATTACTGACCTTGAAGTTGCTGTAATACTCGTGGATTTCCTGCTTCAACAGTTCTATGCGTCTAAGCGCCCTTTGTAGGCGTTTATCCGTTCGTACAATGCCCACATAATCCCACATTAATTGACGTAACTCGTGCCAGTTATGGCTCAATACCACTTGTTCATCCGAATTAGTGACCAGGCTTTCGTCCCACGATGGTAACTGTGGGGGTGATTGACTGGGATCCCATTGTGATTCGATATCGTTGGCTGCTGACTGGGCAAACACCAGACACTCTAATAAGGAGTTGCTGGCCATGCGATTGGCCCCATGCAGGCCGGTACAGGCTACCTCGCCCACGGCATACAACCCTTCCACATCGGTACGACTGTTGAGATCGACGCGCACGCCGCCACAGGTGTAATGGGCCGCAGGTACTACAGGAATGGCATCTTTGGTAATATCGAGTCCAAATTCGAGGCAGCGCGAATAAATGGTCGGAAAATGACTTTTAATAAAGTCTTCATCTTTATGAGAAATGTCGAGATAAACACAGTCGATACCATGTTTTTTAATTTCATGGTCAATGGTACGCGCCACAATATCGCGAGGGGCCAGCTCCGCCCGTTCATCATACTCCGGCATGAATCGTTCGCCATTTGGACGAAGCAATACTGCTCCTTCGCCGCGTAAGGCTTCGCTGATTAGAAAACTACGCGCTTGTGGGTGATACAGGCAGGTAGGATGGAATTGATTAAATTCAAGATTAGCCACACTACAGCCTGCGCGCCATGCCATGGCAATCCCATCACCACTGGCAACATCGGGGTTTGAAGTATAAAGATAGACCTTGCTGGCACCACCTGTGGCCAGAACCACAAAACGGGCACTTATGGTTTCGACGCGATCTTCCTTAAGATTGAGCACATAAGCTCCATGACACCGATTATCCTCGCTATTTAATTTTTGGCCGGTAATCAGATCAACCGCAATATAGTGCTCAAGAATATTAATATTGGGCTCGTTAAGTACTGCTGAAACCAGGGTGGTGGATACTGCTTTACCTGTGGCATCATCGGAGTGAATGATGCGGCGTCTGCTGTGACCACCTTCACGAGTCAGGTGATACTGCTCAGCTTCTTTGCTAAACATAACACCGCGTTCAATCAGCCATTCAATCGCTTCGCGTGAGTGTTCGACGGTATAGCGAACAGCTTTCTCATCGCACAGACCCGCGCCAGCAATTAGGGTATCTTCAACATGAGAGTCCACACTATCGCTTTCATCCAGAACTGCGGCGATGCCGCCCTGAGCGTAGAAAGTTGAGCCTTCGGTGACTTCAGCTTTGCTTAGAACTGTGATTTGGCCAAGATGAGCCAGGCGCAAAGCAACGGACAAACCAGCCGCACCACTGCCAATAACCAGCACATCAGTGGTGTGCTGCGTAGGATTAATTTTGTTTTTCACGATATCCATGATAAAAGTTGGGAACTTTTTTGCCGTTGATCGAGTCTTTGTTTGTCGCTATCTGTTAGAAAGTCACTGGAAACTTTAGTTTTTTCCAAGCAGAATACCGTTAAATATTGGCGGACTGTATCATAACCATACAGTTACGGTTAGTTTTTTTGGCTATTGGCATAGGTCAACAGCCTCTAGTGAATGAATGTTTGCCCTGCAAGCGACTTCGAAAAGAAGATAACAATTAAAAGGGGATTATATGTCTGGGGCTGATTTAGACTCAGAGTTAGTGAAACGTGTTCAGGAAGGTGATAAAAGTGCTTTCGATATGCTGGTTAAGAAATATCAGCATAAAATCATGAACTTAATATCCCGTTACGTCAGGGATAGTCATGAGGTGGCGGATATTGCACAAGAGGCTTTTATTAAAGCTTATCGTGCTTTACCGGGCTTTCGAGGGGATAGTGCTTTTTATACCTGGTTGTATCGGATCGCGATCAATACTGCGAAAAACCATCTGGTATCTCAAGGGCGCAGGCCTCCTGGCAGTGATATTGACTCAGTTGATGCAGAACAATACGAAGGTGGCGATGCTTTACGCGACACCGGAAGCCCTGAACGAATCATGTTTCGTGATGAGATTAGAACTATTATTTTTAAAACGATTGATGAATTACCTGAAGATCTGAAATCTGCGATTACGCTGAGGGAGATGGACGGTTTAAGTTATGAGGAAATTGCCGAGGTAATGGATTGTCCGGTAGGAACGGTGCGCTCACGAATATTTCGTGCACGAGACGCGATTGATCAAAAAATTGCGCCACTTCTGGAACAGAGTTGGCGTTCCTAGCAGGATGAAGTTAACAGTGGAAATACAAACTTTTTTACATTTCAACTGAACTTTTTACACAGAGCTTAGTCAATGTGTATAGGATTTAAGCTGAAAAAGGCAAGCTGAATTGTTGCTGAATCAGTGCTTGAGAGAGTTTTTCTTTTAAAATCAAGCGAATAGAGCTTTGCTTGAGGTCTCGAATAGAGAGTTAGAAGACGGGTTAATGCTTCATATATGAGTAAAAACAACCCGGCCTTCAGCAAAGAGACGATTGGACGCATGGATAGTAAGTCGTGGGTTATGCCGGCTTTGATATCTCTAAGCGGCATCATTTAGGCTTGTAGTAGGAATAAGAGGTTGGATTTAATGTTGAAAAAAGATTTAGACAAAGGCACTGCTGAAAGCTTTGGAAAGCACGATGTATCTGCTTGCGTGGATAATGAGCTGGAAGCTTTTGCAACTGAAAGCAGCTTTGCCCTTGAATCTGAGGAAATGCGGCTATGGAGCCGATATCATTTAATTGGTCAGGTCATGCGAGACGAGGCTCATCACTTAGATTTAGACATTTCCAGTCGCGTTAGTGAGCAAGTTGCCAGCGAGCCGGCCTATTCAGAGTCATCAGTGACACCAAAATCTAATGTTATTACTTTCCCAGGCAATCTATACAAACAATTAACCGGCTATGCAATTGCTGCATCGGTGGCTTTGGTGGTGCTTATTAACGTTGCAACTCAAACGCAAGTCGATTCACAAATTACGCCTTTAGCGGCTGTAGCCAGTGCAGATGCACCGACTTCCAGTTCTAACGTAGAGAATCTCAGTCGAGTAGAGCGTCAGGAGCTACAAACCATTCATGATATGTTCCTAAAACATGAGTCATTGTCCCGCTCTAGTCTATTACCAAGCGTGCAAGTGGTTAGTAACCAGAAAGTCATTCCGGTTAGTGTGCCAATGTTAGCCGAACAGTCATCTGAACTAGAGATCCATCCATCTCCGTTGCGGGATAAGTCTGAGCAGGAAGAGGCTCAATAAAAGTCTTCCACCTCCCATTATTCCAACCTAAGAAAATCCGAAGTCTGACTTCGGATTTTTTGGTTTAGCTCAATGGTTTCTAATTTTATGTTCAGGTTAAGGCTTCACTGTTTTTTAAGCTCAATTACAGTAAAATGATAAACCTGAGTCTACATAGGCTAATTCCTGATGACGCAAAGTAATATGTTGACCGAAATTGGCCATGTGGTGGCTAAAGAAAATGATACTGTCTGGGTGCAGACGCAGAGTAAAACTGGCTGCTCCAGCTGTCAGGTGAATACGGTGTGCGGCAGTGGCATTGTCAACAAGGCATTTTCACATAAAGTATTCGTTACCCCCTTGAAAAATAAGGTTAATGCCAACATAGATGATGAAGTAGAAGTTGGAATTCCGGACAACCTGGTGGTTCGAGCTTCTTTTATGGTGTATCTGGTGCCGCTGATTAGCATGATCCTGGCTTTGCTGGTCTGGCAGTTCTGGCTCACTAACCCTTCTGAGTTGAGCTCGATTCTTGCTGCTTTTGTCGGTTTAGCCATTGGCTTTGTGGTTACTCACTTTTACAGCAAATCTGCGGCCCAGAAGGGACAAACGGAACCGGTATTGTTAAGAATTGTAAAGAGACCGATTGCGGTGAAACAAATCGAAACAACCGTCGACTAAGCACTGACGACTCCGTCGGAACTGTTTTCCCTAATATATTTCCAACCTTTGAATTTGTTTTTTTTTGGCAAGCCTGCTGGGTTATGAGGCTTTCCTTGAAATAGCTAATAATTTAAATGCTTGTGGTTTTACAACAAGTTGCGGGAGTATAAATGATGCTGAAGCGTTTTTATTCAACAGGCCTTATTGTTCTATTATTCATTCTTGGCAGTGCTTTTAGTCCGCCAGCAAAATCTTCTTACCCTGATTTCACAGAATTGGTAGAAAAAGTGCAGCCCAGTATCGTCAGTATTCAGGTTGATGTTGTCCGCTGGGGACGCGTTGCAGGGCGTGCTGGAGGTTCGGGCTTTATCATTGACGACGAAGGTTACATTTTAACTAATCATCATGTTATTGATAATGGAGATACTGTAACTGTAAAACTCTATAACGGACGTGAGTTTAAAGCAGAGGTTATAGGAAGCGATGCAAACACCGATGTCGCCCTTCTAAAAATTGAGCCGGGTAAACAAGATTTAAAAGCCCTAAAAATTGGAACATCTGATGTTCTTAAGGTCGGTGAGTGGGTACTAGCTTTTGGTGCACCATTTAATCTGGAACAAACCGTAACCGCAGGTATTGTCAGTGCTAAGGGGCGCGGCGAAGTGGGGTCACAGTATGTGCCTTTCATTCAAACCGATGTTGCCATTAACCGCGGTAACTCTGGTGGACCACTGGTCAATCTTGAGGGTGAGGTGGTTGGTATTAACTCAATGGTTTTTAATCCTATGATTAGTTTCGGTCTATCTTTTTCAATTCCAATCGATTTGGCAAATAATATTCGCGAGCAGTTACTTGAAAGTGGTGTGGTTAATCGCGGATACCTTGGAGTTATGTTCAGTTCGATTGATCAAGACAGGGCTGATGCTTTTGGTCTAAAAGAAGTTAGAGGCTCTCTGGTCCGGCGAATTCTTCCTGGTTCTGCTGCAGAAGCGGCGGGTCTACAGGAAGGCGATGTTGTCATTGCGGTTGATGGTAAGCCTGTCCGCAAAGCACAGGATCTGCCTTATTACGTGGGGCAAAAAATGCCGGGTGATACAGTAAAGCTTGATGTCATTAGAAACGGAAAAGAAATCTCGGTTGATGCAGTTTTGACCGATAGTTCAGGCCGCACAGCATCCATCAATGGGAGCCAGGACAAACTTGGTATTCGCGTCCAGGCCCTGCGTGAAGATTTGCAGGAAGCTTACGGCATTCGCCAAGGAGTGGCGGTCAGCGATGTAGCGGAACAAAGCCCTGCGGCGCAGGCTGGCATCCAAAACGGAGACATTATTCAAAAGCTTCATCAAACGCCTATTCGTACGCTAGAAGATTATCAAAGGGCGTTGGCAAGTCTCCCAGAAAAAGGCAAAGTTGCACTTCTTGTAGCCAGGCCGGGTAGGGGGAGTGACTTTTTCGTGATTAAATTAGATTAAAACTCAGTGAGGCCAGCGCTCTAGTGCTGGCCTTTTCAGTTGTTTCAGCTACAATAGGCCGCTAAATTTCAAGTATACCAATGCGTAGCAAGCTATTTTGAGTTGAGCCGACAAATGGCTCTCTTGACGGCACATTCATCAACAATCGAAGGAATTCAGCGGAACATCTATGTCCTACACCGATTATATTCGTAACTTCTCTATTATTGCCCATATTGACCACGGTAAATCAACCTTGTCGGATCGCCTGATTCATGCCTGTGGTGGTTTGACCGACAGGGAAATGGCGGAGCAAGTGCTGGATTCCATGGATTTAGAGCGTGAGCGCGGGATTACCATTAAAGCGCAGAGTGTGACTCTGAATTACACCGCTAAAGATGGTCATACCTACCAACTGAACTTTATTGATACGCCTGGACACGTTGATTTCTCATATGAAGTGTCGCGCTCATTGGCGGCTTGCGAAGGGGCTTTGCTGGTGGTTGATGCAGCGCAGGGTGTTGAGGCGCAAACACTGGCCAATTGCTATACGGCTATTGAGCAAGATCTGGAAGTAGTGCCCGTACTGAACAAAATTGATTTACCGGCCGCCGACTGTGACCGCGTGATCCAGGAAATAGAAGATATTGTTGGCATTGAGGCTATGGATGCGGTGCAGTGTAGCGCTAAAACCGGGGTTGGAATTGACCAGTTGTTAGAGCGCATTGTGCGCGATATTCCACCAGCGAAAGGTGATCCAGATGCGCCGTTACAAGCATTGATTGTCGATTCCTGGTTTGATAATTACCTAGGTGTCGTTTCGTTAGTACGTTTGATGCAAGGTACTATTCGTAAAGGCGATAAGATGCAGGTCATGTCTACGGGTAAAGCACACATGGTTGATCATGTGGGAATTTTTACCCCTAAACGCAACGATACAGAGATTTTGCGTGCTGGTGAAGTGGGCTTTGTGATTGCTGGTATCAAGGAAATTCAAGGTGCTCCAGTGGGCGACACTATTACCTTGGCTAAAGCCCCTGCTGAAAAACCATTGCCAGGATTTAAGAAAGTAAAACCTCAGGTTTATGCCGGTTTGTTCCCGGTTAGCTCTGATGATTATGAATCTTTCCGTGATGCTTTGGCCAAATTAAGTTTGAATGATGCGTCGTTGTTTTATGAGCCAGAAAATTCGACTGCGCTGGGTTTTGGTTTCCGTTGTGGTTTCCTCGGCATGTTACACATGGAGATCGTTCAGGAGCGCTTAGAGCGCGAGTATAACCTTGACTTGATTACCACAGCACCAACAGTCGTGTATGAAGTTACCTCTACTGACGGTGAAACGCTGTACGTTGACAATCCTTCTAAATTACCACCGTTATCCAATATTGATGAGATCCGCGAACCCATTTGTGAGGCCAACATTTTAGTGCCACAAGAGCATCTGGGCAGTGTAATTACCTTATGTGTCGAAAAGCGTGGCGTGCAAACTAAAATGCACTATGCCGGCAATCAGGTGGCATTAACTTATGAAATGCCGATGAATGAGGTGGTACTTGATTTTTTCGACCGGCTAAAATCAGTTAGTCGTGGTTATGCCTCATTAGATTACAGCTTCAAAAGATTCCAGATGGACAAGCTGGTGCGTCTGGATATTCTGATCAATGGCGAAACAGTTGATGCATTAGCATTGATTGTGCATAAAGACCAGGCACCCTATAAGGGTCGTGAGCTGGTTGAGAAAATGAAGGAAATTATTCCTCGCCAAATGTTTGAGGTCGCCATTCAGGCCGCGATTGGCAATCATGTGATTGCGCGTTCGACTGTTAAGGCCATGCGGAAAAATGTATTGGCAAAGTGTTATGGTGGTGACGTGTCGCGTAAGCGTAAACTATTGGAAAAACAAAAAGCCGGTAAAAAGCGTATGAAGCAAGTGGGCAAAGTGGAAATTCCACAGGAAGCTTTCCTTGCGGTATTGCATGTCGGCAAAGACAATAAATAATAAAAGAAGGCTCTGATGATTTATTATGATTTTGGATTTTACTTACTGCTAGCGACCATAATTACTGGTGCTGTGACTTTGCTTGATAAGCTCAAGTGGCGTAAAGCAAGGGAAGAAAAGGGTATTGAGTATGATGAGAAAGGCAATGAAAAGATGCCGATGCTCATCGATATCAGCCGTTCCTTTTTTCCGATTATTTTAGTGGTATTCCTACTGAGATCTTTTTTGTTTGAACCCTACCGTATTCCTTCGGGCAGTATGAACCCAGGGCTCTATGATGGTGACTTTATTCTAGTTAATAAGTTTGCTTATGGGATTCGTATGCCTGGCTTGAATAGCACCATTATTCCTACTGGCTCGCCGAAACGGGGCGAAGTAATCGTATTCCACCCACCACATGAGCCGCAAACTGCTTATATCAAGCGTGTTATCGGTGAACCGGGTGACCGTTTAGAGTGGAACCATAGTGTTTTGACCATTACACCGAAGTGTGTTGATGGCGAAAGTTGTGAACCGATTGTGATTCGTTCGAAATTTGTGTCAGATGAGGTTCCAGAATTGGTGCCCGATGGTGAATCCCAGGACCTATATAACGAAAGTCTTGGTGACAATAAATATCAGGTCTTATACAAAGGCGCTCAAAGGTCACAGAGTCTAAATCATTCTTGGTCAACAGTGGTTCCTGAGAACCACTATTTTGCAATGGGTGATAATCGTGATGGAAGTTTAGACTCTCGGTTTTGGGGATTTGTTGACGAAGAAGCCTTGATTGGCCGCGCGGCTTATAAATGGTTGTTTTTAGAGTTCACAGAAGAGCCAGTAATATTTGGCAAAAAGTTACCAAAAGGAGTATCTTTTGGTAGAGTAGGCTCTATTGAGTAAGTACTATCAGAGATTTAACGCGTTTCTTGCTAAACAATAACTTATAGGCAAGAAAAAGAAAGGAGTATGGGGAAATGCTGAACAGAAAACATCAAGACGGTATGACAGGCGCAGGTTGGCTTATAGTAATGGCCATTGTCCTGTTTTTTATGTTTATGTTAATAAAATTAATGCCAGCCTATTTGGAATACTTCAGTATCAAAAGTTCAATGTCATCAGTTGCTGAACAGAATGTCGGAAATAGTTCAACTGGTGAAATTAGACGCTTGTTGGAAGGACGCTTCAATATCAATGAGGTGACATCGATCAAAGCCTCTGATGCTAAGGTCAAAGATATCACTGGGGGCCGAGCTCTGTATGTTAAGTATGAACGCCGCATTCCGTTATTTGGTAACATCAGTGCATTACTTGAGTTTGAAAACGAAGTTCCTCTGAATTAGAAGCTCTTTCGATTAGAACTAAATTAAACAGCAAGGTTTCTACTGCCAAGATGAGTCAAAGAAAACTGTTAATAGAGCGATTTTGTAATCGTCTTGGCTATCAATTCAATAACCCCTCTCTTTTAAAGTTGGCGCTGACTCACCGTAGCGGTGCCAACAAACACAATGAGCGCCTCGAATTTTTAGGCGATGCTATTCTAGGCATGGTGATTGCTGAATATTTGTTTAGCCACCTAAAAAAAGCTGATGAA
>JAPHRL010000098.1 GCA_026195755.1 Kangiella sp.
ACGGTATTTCAAGCGCTGTTCTTCTGATGCTTCCAGATTCTCATCAATCGGAATCGCTGGTGGCTGAGCTTTATTGAGGATAGTGAGCTCTTGCGCCAATACCTCGATCTCGCCAGTGGTCATGTTTTTATTGACCATTTCCTCCGGACGAGCACGCACCTGCCCTTTCACCTGAATTACAAACTCATTACGAAGCTGCTCTGCAGTAGCAAACAACTCTTTAAAGTCAGGATCAATCACTACCTGAATCAAACCGCTGCGATCACGCACCTGAAGGAAAATAAGCCCTCCAAGATCACGACGGCGATGCACCCAGCCTGACAATGTAACCGATTGATTTACTTCATTTTTCGATAGTTCGCCACAGTAGTGGCTTCGCATTTTGCTTGTCATAGGTATTTCTGCCTGAAACCTGAATTATTTAAGAAGGGAAAAACCCCGAAAAAACGCAGTATGGTACGCCACCGCTTGCCGAGTAGCAAGCTGGAAGCCCCAGAATAGCTGAATTTTAACCCAGTTCCTGAGCATAGGTTAAGCGCCTTTCTGTCATAAAAGTTACTAACCAGTGCCACACTCTTGTCACCTTGTACTGAAAAAATAGCCCACATGAAAAAGTATTTATTTGAAGTGACATCGCTAAAGTCCAATTCATTGGGAGTAGAAGCTTATGATTAATAGCAACAACCTGGTGGAACAATTCTTACCCAAGCTGGAAAAATCGCCACGCATAAAATCAGGAGTATCGCGTCTTATCGCCAATTTGTTCCATGAGCAAGAAGTCAATCGGTTCATCGAACAAAACCACCACCTCTCGCCCTGTGACTTTCTGGAAAAAGTCAACGACCACCTTGGACTGAGCTATACCGTCAGCAATTCTTCATTAGAAAATATCCCCGTGTCCGGGCGCGTGGTGATCATTGCCAACCACCCGTTAGGCTCATTGGATGGGCTTGCGTTACTAGCCTTAGTACATTCGGTTCGCAAGGATGTTAAAATCGTGGTTAACGAACTGTTAGGGTCACTGGCACCACTGCGCCCCTTCTTCTTAGGCGTCAACAATCTTACCGGACAGAGCAGCCGCGATAAGATTCAGCAAATCCACCAATCACTGGACGATGAACAAGCAGTCATATTCTTCCCTGCGGGTGAGGTTTCGCGCTTGTCCATCAAAGGTGTGCGCGATGGCAAATGGCATTCGGGTTTTCTGCGTATGGCAAAGCATGCAAAAGCGCCGGTTTTGCCGATTCATGTGGGCGGTAAAAACTCAAAATTCTTTTACGGCTTATCGCTGATAGCCAAGCCAGTCAGCGCTCTTTTACTGGTTCGTGAAATGTTCAAAAATATCTCTCTGACACTACCGATCAAAGTTGGCAAGTTAATACCCTACGCTTCATTTAGCGGCATGTCGCCAGCCAGTAAAGACAGCATTGCTCGCTTCAAAGAACACCTATACGGCTTAAAGAAAGACAAGAGTGGGCTTTTCGAAACAGAACAATCGATTGCTCATCCTGAAAAAAAGCAGTTACTCAAAGAAGAGCTCAGCCGCTGCCGTTTGATTGGTCAAACCCATGACGGTAAAAAGATTTACCTGCTTGAAAATACCATTGATTCAGTTTTACTTCGTGAAATCGGCCGTCTGCGGGAAGTTGCGTTCCGTGCGGTCGGCGAAGGCACAGGCAATCGCCGCGATATTGATAAATTTGATTATTATTACAAGCACATTGTGCTGTGGGACGAACAAGACCTGGAGATTGTGGGCAGCTACCGCATTGCGGATATCAATCAGCTAGGAACGGAGCAGGAACTGTATTCGGAAACTCTGTTTGGATACGAAGATCAACTGCGACAGAAGTTCCCGATGGCCATGGAGCTGGGTAGAAGTTTTGTCCAGCCACGATACTGGGGCAAGCGTAGCCTCGATTATTTGTGGTTTGGGATTGGCGCATATTTACGCGAAAATCCGCACGTGCGCTATCTGTTTGGGCCAATTAGTCTGAGCAATGACTATCCTGCCTTTGCCAAAGATCTGATCATTTATTTCTACCAGAAATTTTATGGCGCTCCACTATTGCTAGCACGCTCTTTCAATGCCTATCGCATCAAACCAGTACAAAAAGCTAAGCTTGAAAAGCTGTTCAATCATCTTGATGAAAAGGAAGCTTTTGCCGTATTAAAGTCGGAACTCGCCAAACAGGGTTGCAGCGTCCCGACTCTCTTTAAACAGTACAGCGACCTTTGCGTTGAAGGCGGTGTCGAGTTTCATGACTTCGGGTCGGACCCTGCTTTTGGGGACTGTATTGATAGTGTGGTGTGGATTGACTTGTTGAAATTAAAAGATAAGAAACGCAAACGCTATATCGATTAAACCAGTTAACTTAGCTCGATAACCCAACTCATCCTGCTGCTATTTAAGCAGCAGGTCTTCTAATAATTTAAAATACAAGTGTCGTAACTGATCCAACTCAGCAACACTGACTCGCTCGTTGGCCTGGTGAATGGTTTTATTGCTCGGCCCAAGCTCAATGACCTGCCTGGCGATTTGCTTGATAAAACGACCATCCGATATCCCGCCACCCGTGGTTAACTTTGGTTTTAAACCACATTCTTTTTGAATGGTCTTTTGCAGGCTTTTACGTAGTGAACCTCGTTTAGTCAGGTAAGGCTCTGCTTCATGATCCCACTCAATATCCGCTTTCAGACCGTACTTAATAATTTTCTTTTCCACATAGGCTTTGATTTTTGAAAAGCTGTTTCTAGGTGAGTATCGAAAGTTAAACCATAGCTCCAGATCTGCAGGCGTCACATTCATGGCTCCACTTTCCGAATGGACCTTTACAAGCTGACAGCTGGTAGATGGGAAAAAGCGACTCGGCATATCCCAGCGCTTGGAAGACAGTTTATGAATTAGACGCGATGATTTATGGATAGGATTGATGAGTTGCTCAGGGTAGCCAACATGTCCCTGCTTGCCGTGTAGGGTGATTTTGCAGTTAATCGAGCCTCTACGGCCGATACGAATCGAATCACCCAAAAGCTTCTCAGTAGTTGGTTCACCAACGATGGCGCAATCAATGACCTCATTGCGTGCCAGTAAGCTATCAACTATATGTTTTGTGCCTTCGACTGCGATACCTTCTTCGTCACTGGTCAGCATAAAGCCAATGGCGCCCTGCTGCTCTGGATAAAGGGAAACAAACTGCTCCACCGCCACCACCATTGCCGCCAGACTCCCTTTCATATCAGATGCACCTCGACCATGCAGGTAGCCATCTTTAATGACTGGGATAAAAGCCGGTGTGTCCCACTTTGCATTCTGGCCAGGCGGCACCACATCGGTGTGCCCAGCAAACACCACGACAGGACGCCCTCCACCACGCTTTGCCCAAAGATTGGATACCCGATTTTGATTCATGAACTCTAACTTGAAACCGATAGCTTGCAAGCGCTCACCAATCAGATCACAACATCCTTGGTCAGAAGGAGTAATGGAGGGTTTCCGTATCAGATTCTGTGCCAGTTCCAGCATAATCGACTGATAATTTAATTCGATCTTACTGTGCAGTTTAGTTGTCTGGTCTTTGATAACCGTTGTTTGCTTTAGCATAATTCACCTCTTTTATCTCAGCATCGTTATATCAACCGACAATGACAGACTAGCGACACCAGGATGAACTTTTTGCGACAGCAGTCAGCAGAACCCTGCTCATAGACTCTTTATCGTGCTCTAAAAATAGACTAAAGTGCTACTACCTTAATTGACTGATGTATTTCAATATGCGTATGACCAAATGGATTCTGGGCTTTGCCCTGTTAATGACCTCAAGTCTCCTCACAGTGGCTCAGGCTCTCCCGACTCTGATTCATAACGTTAAAGGCTATACTTTTGCTGATGGCGAGCTGGTGCAATTCGATAGCCTATTATTTGAAAAAGATACCGTTATCGCTTATGGCTCCCATAAAGCGCTGGCCGATACTGCCAAAGTCAGCATTGCTATTGATGGCAAAGGTGCGACTTTATTACCAGGCTTAACCGATGCCCATGGCCACGTATTAGGTCTGGGCTTGAATTTAATGCGTGTCGATTTGCGAGGCACCGATTCACTGGAACAAACCCTGCAAACAATCGAAGACTATGCCAAAGTCAATTCCGAACTGCGCTGGATTCAGGGGCGTGGCTGGAATCAGGTGCTGTGGGCAAAAAAAGAGTTCCCAACCAAGAACATGCTAGACACCATAATTAACGACCGCCCTGTTTGGCTTAGTCGCATTGATGGTCATGCAGGCTGGGCTAACTCAAAAGCATTAGAGCTTGCAGGAATTACCAAAGACACCCCTGATCCCGCAGGTGGCAAAATCATTAAAGATGACCAGGGCGAACCAACTGGCGTGTTAGTTGACGCAGCCATGGGGCTGGTAGAAAGTAACATTCCAGAATTAAATGCGATGGAGCGTCGAACAGCACTAGAGTTGGCTTTTGATCACATGCTTAAACTGGGTATCACATCGGTGCATGATGCAGGTGTCGATTTCGAAACCTATAAACTGATGCTGGAAATGGCTAAGCAACAGCAAATACCTGTCCGTCTTTACGGCATGCTAAGTGGTAGCGACCCGCGTCTTAAAGCCATGCTCGAAATGGGCAAAATTGAGCTTCCTTTTTTAAAATTCCGCTCAGTAAAATTATACAGCGATGGCGCATTAGGAAGTCGCGGTGCTGCGTTACTAGCTCCCTATTCTGACGATCCTGATAACAAAGGACTTTTACTTACCACTGAAAAGAAACTTGCAGCAGATTTAAGTCTGATTACTCAATACGGCTTTCAGGCCAATGTGCATGCCATTGGCGATGCGGCTAACCGCCTGGTACTAGATGCTTTTGCCAAATTACCAGAAAAGCAATCTGCTGATGTGCTTCGTCATCGCATCGAACATGCTCAAGTGGTTGCGGTTGAAGATATTCCACGCTTTGCCGAACTGAATATTATCGCTTCAATGCAACCGACACATGCTACCAGCGATATGAATATGGCGGGCGATCGTTTAGGTGATGAGCGTTTAAAAGGTGCTTATGCCTGGCGCAAAATGCGTGAGCATAATGTGCTGATCGCTGCTGGCTCGGACTTTCCTGTTGAGTTAGCTAACCCCTTTCTGGGTATTCATGCTGCTGTAACTCGTCAGAACAGCGACAACCAACCAGAAGGTGGCTGGTTACCCAACGAAAAGCTTGATCGAGCCGAGACTTTAAAAGCGTTTACCATCGATGCTGCCTATTCCGGCTTTTGGGAAGATGAGATTGGTAGTCTTGAGGCTGGCAAAAAAGCAGATTTCATTCTGATTGATCGAGATGTTTTCTCAGTTGAACCAGAGTTGTTGGATGATGTGAACGTTTTGCAGACTTGGGTGGGCGGGAAACGCTTGCACTGACATGAAGTACTAACTTTTAATAAGTAAAAACTTCCCTGCGTGAGCAAATGCTCGCGCAGCCTGTATCAATAATCTTAACGAATTTCTATTTGCAAAATATGCAAAATATCATTCGTGTCTCGGATTACTATTGTTTACTAGCCAAATCACTCTTCTTAACACGCTTTTTAGGATAGTTAATCCAAACAGTATCCACATTAGCGTTACCTTCACGCGCCGCTTTTTCGACCAGATAAACTTTCTGCCAGTCAATAACATACACGTATTCGTCATCATCAGACGCTGCGGCATAACGGGAAGAGGTAGAGTTACACCCTGTTGCCAATACTGCAAATGCAGTAACAGCCAGAGCTAAAGGTAGTGTTTTCATACAAGCCTCCTATAAAAGACCTATCACCATAATAGTATGTTTTTTGAACAATTGGCAATTCACTTTATCTATCAAAGGCGCTTTTGAGCCCCTGTAAAGCTTGCTACAATAGACGCCCTCTATGATTTTGATAATGACAACAACGAGTGACTGATGCGTAGTAGCCAATACTTACTTTCCACACAAAGAGAAGATCCAAGCGACGCCGAGCTGATTAGCCATAAATTAATGCTCCGTGCCGGCATGATCCGCAAAATTGCTTCCGGCATGTACACCTGGCTGCCCACCGGTTTGCGCGTATTGCGTAAAGTCGAAGCCATTGTTCGAGATGAAATGAACAAAGCTGGTGCCATAGAATTATTAATGCCTGGCGTACAGCCTTCTGAACTATGGGAAGAATCAGGCCGCTGGGATCAGTTTGGTCCTGAGCTGCTTCGCTTTAAAGATCGCCATGGTCGCGACTTTTGCCTGGGCCCAACCCACGAAGAAATCATTACGGCCTTGATTCGCGACGAGATTAATAGCTACAAGCAACTGCCAGCAAGTTTTTATCAAATCCAGACCAAGTTCCGTGATGAAGTACGCCCTCGTTTCGGCGTCATGCGAGCACGCGAATTCTTGATGAAGGACGCCTACTCATTCCACATTGACGAAGAGTCATCGTCAAAGACCTACCAGGTGATGCATCAGGCCTACTGTAATATTTTCGAGCGTATTGGCTTGGATTATCGTCCAGTGTTGGCGGATACCGGTGCCATCGGTGGCAGCAACTCACATGAGTTCCATGTGTTAGCAGAATCAGGCGAAGATGCGATTGCTTTCAGTACAGAAAGTGACTACGCCGCCAATATTGAAAAAGCGCAGAGTCTCGCGCCACAAAATGAAGCTGCTGCCCCGACCCAGGATTTAACCAAAGTCGAAACCCCGAATACTAAGTCCATTAAACAGGTTTGTGAATTACTGAAAGTGGAACCACATCAAACGATAAAAACCTTATTAGTGGTGGGTGAAGACGAAAACAATCCAGTGGTGGCTTTATGTTTACGTGGTGACCATGAGCTTAATGAAATTAAGGCTGGCAAACATCCGTTAGTCGCAGAGCCGGTACAGCTGATTTCTGATGAAGAGGTTAAGTCTGTGGCAGGTTGCGACGCCGGCTCGGTTGGACCATCTGGTCTAGATATTCCTATCATAGTGGATCGTGATGCGGCGGTACTGAGTGACTTTGTCTGTGGCGCCAATGACACTGGCTTCCATTTCACAGGCGCTAACTGGCAACGTGATGCCCAGATCAACGAGGTCATGGATATTCGTAACGTTGTTGCCGGAGATACTAGCCCCGATGGTAAAGGTGTTCTAGAAATAAAACGCGGAATTGAAGTCGGCCATATCTTCCAACTTGGCACAAAGTACTCGGAAGCCATGAACTGCAAAGTGCTCGATCAAAACGGCAAAGCCGTTACTTTAGCAATGGGTTGTTACGGTGTTGGAGTGTCGCGTATTGTTGCCGCAGCCATTGAACAAAACTACGATGACAGCGGAATCATCTGGCCACAAGCTATCGCGCCCTTCCAGATTGCGATTATTCCAATGAATATGCATCGCTCGGAGCAAGTTCAACAGGTTGCTGAGCAACTGTATCAGGATCTACAGGCCCTTGGCATTGATGTGATATTTGATGATCGCAAAGAACGCCCGGGGGTTATGTTTGCTGATATGGAATTAATTGGTGTTCCTCACCGTTTAGTGGTCAGCGAACGTGGATTGGAGAACGGAACTATCGAATATAAGAACCGCCAAAACACTGCTAAAGATGACGTCAGCGTAGAAAATGTTGTAGATTATATGCAAGGGTTGTTACAACAATAAGTGCTATGACGTTAAGCAATATGACACTCAAAGGAACTATTATCGTTATTGCTCTTGTCGCTTTGGCTGGTTTCACTGGAATCGGCCAGGCTCAAGAGCGACCAAACCAAGCTTTCTATGATGAGCTAAAAGCTCTGATGGAAGCCGAGAATCATTTTGTTGATCGCTATGATGCCGAAGTCTGGATGAAGGACATGTCGGGACGACTCAAGCGTCGAGCCCCTCATATCCCCGAAGACGAACGCCTAAAAATTCTGACGCTGGTGCATCGCTATGCCAGCCAAACCGGTGTTGATCCTCAACTGGTGCTGGCCATTATGGAAGTGGAAAGTAACTTCGATCGCTATGCCCTGTCGGTCGCCAATGCTCGTGGGTTAATGCAGATCATGCCTTTCTGGAAAGATGAGATCGGTCATCAAAAAGACTCGCTTTTTGATATGGAGACCAATGTCAGGTATGGCTGCTATATCCTTAAACTCTATCTGGATATGGAAAAAGGTAACCTGACTTATGCACTAGGTCGCTATAATGGTTCTCGCGGCAGAGCAAAATATCCCAATAAAGTTTATGCCGCCTTGCGCAAGCGCTGGGCACTTTAAGTATCAATGACTGATAACGCCTCAATTCCAGGATTAATCCTAAGTGGTGGTGGTGCGCGTGCCGCCTATCAAGTGGGCGTTTTAAAAGCTGTTTCAGAAATTCTAGAGCAACCCGAGCAATCCCCTTTTCGAATTGTTAGTGGCACTTCCGCCGGAGCAATCAACTCCTGTGCAGTTGCTGAACACAGCCACCGTTTTGATGAAGGTATCAAGCGACTGGAACAGATCTGGATCAACTTAACTCCCGAACAGGTCTACCACACTAAGTTATCTCAGTTACTCGGTAATGCCTTTCGCTGGTTC
>JAPHRL010000058.1 GCA_026195755.1 Kangiella sp.
AAAAGAACAGGAGCTTATAGAAAGCCCTGATAAACAATTCCGTTTTCATTCAGGCGTGCCTGTATAAACTTATCTTAATGACTTGATGGAGAGACCTTTAATGTCACACACATCACAACAGAAATTATTATTACTCAGTGCTTCAAGAGAAGGGCAGACCGATTATCTTGAACATGCTTTACCGATGATGGATGCTTTTTTACCTTCATCAGTCAGCGACATTCTATTTATTCCCTATGCAGGGTTTGCCATGGGCTATGACGCTTATGAGAATAAAGTCAGTAATGCCCTGAAAGGCATTAATCGCAAAGTGATTTCAATTCATCAGTTTGATGATCCGGTTAAGGCGGTTGAGAAGGCGCAAGCAATTGCCATCGGTGGCGGTAACACTTTTTATTTGTTGAAACAGCTTTATGACAATGAGTTAGTTGATGCTATTCGTAAAAAAGTGAATGCAGGAACGCCTTATATGGGTTGGAGCGCCGGCTCTAATATGGCGGGTTTAACGATTTGTACCACTAACGATATGCCCATTGTGCAGCCAAGAAGTTTCAACGCTCTGGCATTGGTACCGTTCCAGATCAATCCTCATTACACCGATTATCAGCCACCGAATCACAATGGAGAAACTCGTGCGGAGCGTATTTATGAATACACTCGTGCCAATCCTCACCGCTATGTGGTGGGCATTAAAGAAGGTACGGCACTAGAACGTCAGGGCGATCAATTATTTTTGCGTGGACAGAAAGATGGTCTGATTTTCCGTGATGGTGAAGGCATCAAAACCATTAAAGCGGATAGTGATATAAGCTGGCTACTATAAGGCTATACAATTAATGCAAATTTGACCTGATATGATTTGCTGGTAAGACCAAATAAGCTTTTAGTATCAATTGGTTATCGATTACTATAGGATTAAAGTTAGCCAAGGATGGATAACTTATTCAAACCATAATTTCAAAGGCCTCCTTGGTGGTAACTTAAAACTTAACCATATAGCACCTAGGAGATCTAACGATGAACAACTTCTCAAAGTTGAGTTCATGGTTAGGAGGGATCATCGTTGCTGGATCATTAGTATCATCCGCGCACGCCTCCGAGCCACAACACCCTAAACACGATGATGAATTACACGGCAAAGTGCCTTTTCTGACTTCTACTGCTCAGAACTTAAATTACGCCAACTCACCGATTCATCCTTTTCTTAACTCTGCATTACCCAACCCTCCAGAAGACGTCTATTCAGGCCCTTTATTTCAATTGCGCCATGATTACCCGTCAAAAGCACCATCAGGACAAAGCTTTCCCTGGAAAAAGGTTACGAATAATGGGCCTATTACGACTCAAAACTCAATGGCTTATGTTGAAGCTCTAAAACAGTATGTTTCTGATGACATGCGTAAGTTGCTTTATAGCTATGACCAGTGGGATCCGCAAAGTGAACCCTGGTGGCAATCAATTTGGTTAGGAACTGAGCGTGAGCCAATTCATGGCTTTTATGTGGGCTCAGGTTTTCCTGCCGGCACCATGCCTGAACAGACTCTCGATTTAACCACCTATGTGTTAACGCTATACGATGAAACTGCAGCTGTGACTTTGGGCAATATCTGGGGCACTACAGAAGAGCAGGCCTATAATCCAAACCTGACTAACCCTGCTGCGCAATACGCCGAAGGCAGTGTTATCGTCAAGTTCGCTTTCGTGACTCCTTGTGGGGCTGATTGGGCACCAATGGAAGGTACAGCGTCGTGGCCGATCTATTCGACCCTGAATGAAAGTAACGGCTCGGGTAATAACCCAAGCGTCTCGAAATGTCCTAACAATGGTTCAAAAGGATCGACAGCTGATCCCACTTTAACCAATGTCTATCTGATGCAGTTCGATATTATTGTTAAAGACAGTGTGGCTGCCCCTGAAACCGGCTGGGTATTTTCAACTTTGATCTATGATAAGAATGCACCGGGTAAAGATGCGTGGGATAAAATGATTCCATTGGGTGCCACCTGGGGTGGTGATCCGGATATTATCAATACAGCCAGTACTGCATTAACACCACCGGTTACTGTAAACACCAATCTTCAGCAAAATTGGGTTAACCCAAAAGCGCCTGAATATTCTACAGCGACTTTAGGTTGGGATGGGCGCTTGTCAGGGCCAAATGATGGTGCGGTGGTTACTCCAGCCTGGGCCGGTAGTCATTATTATCCAAAAGGCTTAGCATCAGCTGGTTGCTTAGGTTGCCATAGTAGTGCTCAGTATCCACAAAAATCATTCTTGTTGCCGGCTACTACCTACCCACCTCAAGTCACTAATGCCCCCGGTTCGAGCGCTAAGCAAGCATTGGTACTCAACGACCCAGGCTCTACAGAATGGATGAAATGGTTCCAAAGCCGTTCTGGTACTGAAGCCATGGATTCGGACGAAGGCAGCATTGGCCTGGATTATGATATGGTTACTTCATTTAAAGCCATTCCAATGTGGCAGGCAGCGCTGAAAGCGATTGAAGCAGAAAATGCAGCCAAGCCGTCTTTGAAAAGAAAGTAGAAAAAGGAAGTAATCTTGTTATGAACTTAGATGATTTAACACGTGATGTGTTGGACTTCTGGTTCGGCGCGCCTGACTCGGCAGAGTTGGGCGCTGACCGCGCCATCTGGTTTCAGTCTGATCCAAAATTTGATCAGGAAGTTCGTGATCGATTTGGCGAAGCCCATCAGCTAGCTGCAGAGGGTAAGCTGGACGACTTGATGCAAACCCAAAAAGGGGCTTTGGCGTTAATCATTATCCTCGATCAATTCTCACGAAATATTTATCGTAATCAAGGGCAAGCTTTTGCCACTGACAAACAAGCACAGCAGTATGCAGCAGCAGCTTTGAACAGTGGTTTTGACCAAGGTTTGTTAACAGTTGAGAGAAAGTTCTTCTATATGCCTTTTATGCATGCTGAAGATCTTAAGCTTCAAGAAAGTGGTATTGAGCTTTTTATCAAGCTCGGTGACCCTAATACTTTAACTTTTGCGCTGTGTCACCGCGATCAAATTGTCCGCTTTGGCCGATTCCCTGGTCGCAATCAGGCGTTGGGAAGAAAAAGTACTCCTGCAGAAGTAGCGTTCCTGAAAAATCCCTTCTGCTAGCCTTCAGAAGGAGCTGTGAATGGATTGGACAAATCTTTTTGTGGCACTTCGACTCTCATAATCTTAGTTTTTATGATGTCTCTTTTTTCGTGATGCTTACGCCAATCCCATTCATCATCCAGCAGAACGATGTTCCGTATTCCAAACTTTTTCATGTCTTCAACAGAGTAGTCAAAACCTATAAAACTCTGCTCATATAAACCTAGAAACATTAGTGGGTATTGATACCAGCTTATTCGAATGTTTCTATGTGAGCCATAGACACTAATCATAGGATTAACATTGATCTTATTGTAGAAACGCCACTCAGCTAATCGCCACTTAATGGTACCTTCATCCCCTTCAGCTATCAGCTCACTTGCTGATGGTTGAAGACTACCTCCATGCCAAAGAAGAATAGAATCCTTGTTAAGAAGCTTTTGCTTTGCCGCCGGAAATATGTAGTTTGCGCATGATGAAGCGCATAGTCCTTTAACATGAACATTTATTTTGTTGTCATAAACCCAATGAGCTAGTTCTAACCCCAAAAAAACATCGCCTCCTGTTGAGTCGATGCTCAACTGGACTGGTTTAGTGTTGGAATGATGAAATAACTTGAAAAGCTCTTGGTTGGCTTCTTTGCTTAATTTACCTTCATAGTGAAGAATATTGGAGTCATCTAAGTAAACTTTAGCATTTTCTTCGGGAGTACTCTCTAGAGTTGCACATCCTGAAATCTGCATTAAAACAACACTGATGATTAACCAAAGATTTTTCATTCTATATCCTTATTAGAACTTAAATATTAATCGAAATAATGACTATCGATTTCATCGCCTTCGATGGTCAGGTAATGTCCTTTTTCACCCCAGTCGCTGAGTACGATGCGTTGGCAATGTTTGCCGTCGACTTCGATGTCATGGAAATCGGGGCGATGGGTGTGACCATGGATCAGGATATCGGCCTGGTGGTTTTGTAAAGCTTCTTTAACCGCATCAGGATTCACATCGGTGATGGCGCTGGCTTTGTTGGCTTGTGCTTCGCGGCTTTTTTGACGCAGGTCAGCAGCGATTCCGCGGCGTACGGCTAAAGGCTGAGAGAGTAGCTGCTGTTGCCACTGCTCTGAGCGAACCATTTGGCGGAATTGCATATATTCCTTATCGTCCCAACACAAACTGTCGCCATGCATCAGGATGGCTTCTTTATCCCCAATCGTTATCGGATGAACTTCACCGACTACGATACCGCCAGTGGCTTTGGCAAATTCATCGCCCAATAAAAAGTCGCGGTTGCCATGCTGAAAATACAGTGGCTTGCCTGAATCAGAATAGGCTTTGAACTTGGTTATGATAGTTTTAACAAAGTCTGAATCGTCGTCATCACCAATCCAGCTCTCAAATAAATCCCCCAACACATACAAAGCATCCGACTTCGGCGCTATGTCATTCATGTACTGAGTGAAAAGGGCGGTCAGGTCAGGGCGTTCTTCGCAAAGGTGTAGATCGGAAATAATATGAATCATGGTGGTGTCTTTTTTTGATGATGAATGAAAAAGCTGTATCAGCATTGTCGCCAATACAGCTTTGAACTGATTTACAGTTATTCGTTGATAACAGCTTTTTCGATAATGACAGGCTCAACCGGAACATCCTGGTGAACACTGTAGCTGCCAGTTTCGACTTCTTTGATGGCGTCAACCACGTCCATTCCTTCGACCACTTTACCAAACACGCAGTAACCCCAGCCTTGCATCGATTCCTGAGAAAAGTTCAAAAAGTCATTGTCCTTAACATTGATGAAAAATTGGCAGGTGGCTGAATGCGGATCCATGGTGCGGGCCATGGCGACTGTACCACGTGCATTAGCTAAGCCGTTGTTGGCTTCGTTCTCGATTGGGCTATCAGTTGGCTTCTGGCTCATATCTTCGGTGAAGCCGCCACCCTGAATCATAAAGTTGGAAATAACTCGATGGAATATGGTGCCGTCGTACTGGCCTTTCTCCGCGTAACTGATGAAGTTCTCCACGGTTTTCGGGGCCTTGCGAGCATTAAGCTCGATAACGATGTCACCATGATTGGTGGTTAAAGTAACTTTTGGATGTGCATTGCTCATGATTAATATCCTGATTTTTTGCGATTCGCTGACCAAATCCCGTATTGAACCCTAAAAGCCAACAGACTCTGGCTTGTAGGCCTGATGATGGTTACAATATCGGGCTTCTAAGTTTGCCGCCTATGATAATGTTTTTTATCACTAAAAGCTAAATTCAAAATCGAGAAAAGATACTTATGTTACAGATCTACAATAATTTGACCCGTCAGAAAGAACCTTTTAAGCCCATGATTGAAGGCAAGGTTTCCATGTATGTATGCGGCGTGACAACTTATGATCTGTGCCATATTGGCCATGCTCGAACCTATGCGGCTTTCGACGTTATTAACCGTTACCTCAAGTTTCGTGGCTATGATGTGACTTATGTGCGTAACATTACCGATATTGATGACAAGATCATTAATCGAGCCAATGAAAACGGTGAAGACTTTAGTCAGTTGACCGAGCGCTTCATTCAGGAAATGTACAAAGATTTCGATGCAATTGGTTTGCAGCGCCCTGATATTGAGCCACGCGCGACTCAGACCATGGCTGAAATTATCCAAATGACCCAAACCCTGATTGAAAAGGGCGCAGCTTATGCGACCGACAATGGGGATGTGTATTTCCACGTGCCAGCCTTTAAAGACTACGGCAAACTGAGTAAGCAGGATTTAACGCAGCTTAATGCTGGTGAGCGAGTTGGTGTCAATGATATCAAAAAGGATCCGATGGACTTTGCCTTATGGAAATCTTCCAAGCCGGGTGAGCCTTCATGGGATTCACCGTGGGGTAAAGGTCGTCCGGGCTGGCATATCGAATGTTCGGCCATGAGTAAAAAGTGCCTGGGTGAAACTTTCGATATCCATGGTGGTGGTTCGGACCTGCAGTTCCCGCACCATGAAAATGAAATCGCTCAATCTGAATGTGCTAATGATTGCACCTTTGCCAACACCTGGATTCATACCGGTATGGTGCAGGTGGATAAAGAGAAAATGTCTAAATCATTAGGCAACTTCTTTACCATTCGCGATGTGTTAAAGCAGTATCGTCCGGAATCAGTGCGTTACTTTCTGATGAGTGGCCATTACCGCAGTCAGCTCAGCTACACTCAGGCCAACCTAGAGTCGGCCGATGCCAGTCTTGAGCGTTTGTATAATTCACTACGTGGCGTGGATTTAAGCCAAGAAAATGATGACAAGCTGGACATTTTGGAGCAAGCTGAAGCGCGTTTTATTGAAGCAATGGACGATGATTTTAACGTGCCGGAAGGCATGCCTGTATTGTTTGATCTGGCCAAAGAAGTCAATCGCCTTAAAGCTACCGATATGACTACAGCAGCGACTATCGCAGTAAAGTTGAAAGAGCTGGCAGGCGTTTTGAGCCTGTTGCAACAGGATCCTGAAGCCTTCCTAAAATCAGGTGCTGGCGACAGCGATGTTTCCGATGAGGAAATTGAAAACCTGATTCAGCAACGCCTACAGGCGCGTGCGGATAAAAACTGGGCACTGGCCGATGAAATCCGCGACAAGCTTCATGCCATGAATGTTGAGCTGGAAGATGCTGCCGGTAATACCAGTTGGCGTAGGAAGTAGTAAAGAAGTCGTATCAACATGGAAATGTTTTATCGTAAAACATCATTAATCATTACTACCGTTGTAATGGTACTTGTAATGTTATTGATGATTAACGGATTTGAGTTTGGCGAAAGACAGTATTTTAAAGCTAAAGTAGAAAGAAGTGACATTGTTGGGATGAGTTATAAGCGCAGCAATTTATACCTGCGTATTATAAACACTAAGGGTAAAGCTTTTTATACCGATGTGACCGGACCAGTTTTAAGGAAAGGGGAAGAAGTTATAGTTTCTTGTACAAAAAGGATAATTTCGGGCGGTTTAATATGTAGGCTTGAAAGCTTTGAGCCAAAACAATAGATTGTTGCTTGCTACCGACCGCTTACAGCGGCTTTCTCCTTAAATCATTAAACACCGACAATTCCCAGTTCCTCAATCCAACTACCAGACTAGTTCCTTTTTTCTCTGCTAACTCCACATTTTTGTCTTCGCGTAATTGCTGACGATAGGCGGTGCCTAATTCATCAATTAACTCCTGAATCTTTTGATTTGACTTGTCACTTAACATTCCTGATATAAACAGGACCTTTTCATTCTTTTCGGTAAAGCTGGAACGGAAGAATTCATTCTGAATGTGTTCGGCAAAGAAGTTTTGCACCGGCCCTTTGGGATGCCATTTGAAGTGTGGGCTGACGCGTTTTCGGATTCGGTTGCCCGGCAGTAACTCAATGAAGTCAATTTTATCCAGTTGCACCAGATACCTGATTAACTGTGGCTCGGTAAAACTGTAGCGCTGGAGCATTTCATCAAACTTCCAATCCGACAAACACAGTTGAGCGACCAGCAGCAGTCTTTGGTCACTGATCAGCTGGTTTTCCTGTTCCAGTGTGAGCTGTGAAATTTGTTTACGTTGTTGATGGGCGGATTGAGCCAGTTGCAGAATATCCAGATGCAGTAAGTCACAGATCTTTTCCAGCCGTTCAAGGCTGATTTTATGCTGCGAGAACATGCGTTTGATATTGGCTTCGCTCATGTCCAAAGCCTTTCCCAGCGCCTTATAGGTGATCCCTTCCTTTCTAAGTTCCTGTTTTAAAGCATCAAGAATTTCCAGCGTTTGGCTACTCATGGTCTATTAATACTATACCAAATGGTCACATAAGCACGACTTTAGCATTAAAAGTAGATTGAAGGTAGCGCTTATGACAACTTAGCCCCATCAAAACAACGATTCACAAGGAAATACCATGATTTCTGTTTATCAACTCAAACCCAAGTTTCAACAGCTATTAAGACCGCTGGTTAACGGCTTAGCCCGCAAAGGCGTTACCGCTAATGAGGTAACCGTGGTGGCGATGCTGATGAGTGTCATAACTGGAGTTGCCATTATTATCAGTAACAGCATCATGGCATTGCTGGCTTTGCCGGTTATTTTACTAATCCGCATGGCCCTGAATGCCATCGACGGCATGTTAGCCAGAGAGCATCAGCAGCAATCTAAGCTGGGCGCTTTTCTCAACGAAATCGGTGATGTGATTTCCGATCTCTTTTTAATCATTCCTTTAATCATTATTCCTGAATTAAGCCTTTGGTTGTTGGCTGGCTTTGCTTTTACAGCTTTGCTAACTGAGTTCTCTGGCATTTTGGGCATCATGGTTGGCACAGAACGTCAATACCAGGGACCAATGGGGAAAAGTGATCGAGCCTTACTGATAGGCCTTGTGGGTTTATTGGTGCCATTGGTTTCAGTACCGGCCATTTATTTAAATGTTGTTCTAGTCATTGCCACTGTTTTGTCTGGGTGGACTGTCATTAACCGAATTCGTGCTGCGCTGTAAGCGCTAGCAAATTTAACAAGAGGATATGGATATGTTTTTCGATATAAGTAGCTTACAACCGGTCACTAAGGTTTTTGGCAGTTTGTTTGTCCTGTTATTAGTGGCAACCCTGGTGTCTTTTTTACTCAGTCGTTCTAAACCGCAAACTGATCACACCGAGCTTACTCAACGTATCAACTCCTGGTGGATCATGATGGGCGTCTTTGCACTGTCGCTTTACATGGGCCCGATGGTGACCATTCTGATGTTTGCCATGCTGAGCTTCATTGCGCTCAAGGAATACTTTTCGATGACCCCAACACGACTGGTTGATCGTCGGGTATTGTTCTGGGCTTACCTGACCATTCCGTTGCAGTACTACTTCATCTCAATCGGCTGGTACGGTATGTTCATTATTTTTATTCCAGTTTATGCCTTTCTGTTTATTCCTTTTCGCATGGTCTTGGCCGGCGAAACTAAGAACTATCTGCGCGCGGTGGGCAATATCCATTGGGGTCTGATGCTGACCGTATTTACTTTGAGTCACCTGGCTTATCTGGTGGTCT
Source organism: Kangiella sp. (assembly GCA_026195755.1). Classification (GTDB taxonomy): domain Bacteria; phylum Pseudomonadota; class Gammaproteobacteria; order Enterobacterales; family Kangiellaceae; genus Kangiella. The sequence goes on from JAPHRL010000058.1 coordinate 9,156, forward strand.
TGCCTAACGAAGCTGAAGTTAAAAATCTGATGGTGTCAGGATCGGGTGCCGCTCTGTTGTTATACCTGGTGCTACTGACTCAGCTGAATGATGTTAGCCAGTATGTCTGGGGAAAGTTATTCGGCAAAAACAAAATTGCTCCTGCTATCAGCCCGAACAAGACACGTGAAGGATTGATTGGTGGTGTTTTGACTACAGGCCTGTTGGCGATGGCTTTGGCTGAAACTTTAACGCCGATGTTGTGGTGGCATGGGCTATTGATTGGCTTGGGCATTGGAGTCGCTGGCTTTATTGGCGATGTGTCTTTGTCAGCCATCAAGCGTGATATTGGTATCAAGGATTGTGGTCAGTTAATCCCTGGTCATGGCGGCATTCTGGATCGCTTGGATAGCCTGACTTTCACAGCACCACTGTTCTTCCATGTTATTCGCTACTGTTATTACTAGGCTAGATGAGGAGTCAGAGCATGAAAATTATCAATAGAGCCTTACGCTGGTTATTTTTCGCCATCATCATCAAACCGATTGTGAGGCTGGTGATTGGCCTGCGCTATCAAAATAAACCCATCCTTCCCGAGGATGGGCCAGCTTTAATCATCGCTAACCATAACAGTCACCTGGATACCATGGTTCTGATATCACTGTTGCCATTAAAGGTATTGCACAAAGTACAGCCGGTAGCTGCCGCCGATTATTTCTTGAAGAATAAATGTATCGCCTGGTTTGCACAGAACGTCATTGGCATCTTACCGATTGAGCGTCAGTCCGAGCGACAAACCAGAAGCCCGATTGAGCAGTGCGCTGAAGCCTTAAAGCAGGGCAAGATATTGATTTTCTTCCCTGAAGGTTCGCGTGGCGAGCCGGAGAATATGTCGGAGCTTAAGTATGGGGTGGTGAAGCTCGCAGAAAAGTGCCCAGAGGTTCCGGTGTATCCGATCTATATGCATGGGCTGGGCAAAAGCCTACCCAAAGGTGATGCCCTACTGGTGCCTTTCTTCTGTGATGTGGTTTTCTCAAAACCGTTGCATTACCAAGACGCTCAAGGAAATTTCTTTGAGCAGATAAAAGCACGGTTTGATGAGATGCAGGCATCAGTCAAGTTGCCAAAGTGGGATTAATAATCGTCGGTTTCATTCAAAGGATTAGGGGGAGAATACTATGAAAAAAAGTTGGCTTAGTGGTATCTGGGGATTTGCTGAGGCAACCCTCTTTTTTATCTTACCTGATGTACTACTGAGTTATTATGCGTTGGATAAAAAGCATAATTTGACGCGCTTGTGTTGCATCACTTTATTGGGGGCTTTAGTGGGTGGTGGAGTTATGTACTGCTGGGGACAGTACAACTTTGATACTGCATACCACTTGGTTGAATCTGTTCCTGCGATTAATGATGAATTGATGGCTAAAGTTAATGAGCAGTTGAAGTCATCCGGAGTGCTCGCGGTTTTTACTGGTCCACTGCAGGGGGTGCCTTACAAGACTTTTGCAGTACAGGCGTCAGCTGCACATATTTCAATTATTGAGTTTTTACTGATGAGTATTCCGGCAAGGCTAGTGCGCTTTCTGGTGATAGCCTATGTTGCACGTTGGATTGCCTTTAATCTGTTGAGGCATCTACAGCGACGACATTTAGTTGCTGTCTGGGGTGGTGTGTGGCTAGTGGTGTATGCTTTGTATTTCTATCATTTCCCTTCATAGCACTTTGCTAAATAGGACTTTCCAGCACAAAGAAAAAAGCCATGCGCTGTGGCATGGCTTTTCAATCTGCTATTGCTGTACCAGCTTAGTCGTGCAAGTTCTCACAAGCAAACAAGGTGTTGCTCATTAGCATAGCGACAGTCATGGGGCCAACACCGCCCGGTACAGGAGTAATCCATGAGGCACGTTCTTTAGCCACATCAAATTCCACATCACCGACCAGTTTTCCGCTTTCTAAACGGTTGATACCGACATCAATCACAATGGCGCCTGGCTTGATCCAGTCACCTTTGACCATTTCTGGGATACCGACGCCGGCTACTACAATATCTGCCTCTGAGACTTTTTTTGGTAAGTCTTTGGTTTTACTGTGGCAGAAGGTGACCGTACAACGTTCCATCAGTAGCTCTAAGCCCATTGGACGACCAACAATATTCGAGACACCGATTACGACCGCATCTTTACCGATTAAATCGATACCGGTTTCTTTTAGCATGACCATCACACCATAAGGTGTGCAGGGGCGCATCGTAGGCATCTTCTGCGCCAGGCGGCCCATGTTATAAGGGTGGAACCCATCCACATCTTTATCGGCTTTGATGCGCTCCAAAATTACATTGGAGTCTAGGTGCGCTGGTAACGGAAGCTGTACCAAAATACCGTCGATAGTCGGATCAGCATTTAATTCGTCAATATGTTGTAATAGATGTTCTTGAGTGGTGTTTGCTTCAAGAACTATTTTACGGGAAATAAAGCCGACTTTTTCACAAGCTTCTACTTTTTTGTTAACGTAGATTTGTGATGCAGGATCAATACCCACCAGAATCACTGCAAGCCCTGGTGCGCGTAGGCCTTTATCAAGGCGAGCTTTGACTTTTTCAGCGAGTTGTAACTTAACTTTTTCAGAAATGGCTTTGCCATCAAGAATTTGAGCAGACATAAGGCGTAATATATTCAAATGAGCGTTTGAAAGGCGCTATTGTCGCAATATTTGCCTATTGGCTCAACGCTTTTATCAGAAGGTCCTTTTTTGTAAAAAAACAAAAGAAAAAGTGTTGACGGTAATGGGGGAAATCAGTAATATGCGCGTCTCGCAGGGGCAAGCCCTTGCGTGGCATCGGAGATTAGCGCAGTCTGGTAGCGCGCCTGCTTTGGGTGCAGGATGTCGGGGGTTCAAATCCCTCATCTCCGACCAATTTTTTTCTCGCCTCGTACGTCTGGATTCACATGCGTCCGTAGCTCAGTTGGATAGAGCAACGGCCTTCTAAGCCGTGGGTCGCAGGTTCGAATCCTGCCGGACGCGCCATTTTAAGCGATGGGCGCATAGAGGAGAGAATAGCGGTTGATGGTGGGCGTAGCTCAGTTGGTAGAGCCCCGGATTGTGATTCCGGTTGTCGTGGGTTCAA
>JAPHRL010000167.1 GCA_026195755.1 Kangiella sp.
ATTTGCGCTTGCCCATGGTTTTACCAAAAGCATAGGCACCAATGTCTGCCCCCCAGATCACGACAAACATTAGTAGTAACAGCCAACCACCATAATAATGGTCTTGCACAATATCAGTACTGCGTATTAGAACTACTGCCAGCCAGGCACTAACAAGAAACACTAGACCAAACAAGGCTCTAACCCACGGGCCCCGCAACCACACACGGCCAACTTTGGGATAAAGCAGAATCAAGACAAATGCCACCACCCAAGCCATGATGGATACTATTAATAGTTTAAACGGGTGTATCTCAGTCCAGTTGGTGGGAATAACAGGATAATCAAAAAACTCTCGTTGATTCAGCCAATAAAAAGTACCACATAAACTTGCGATAACGAATGCAATGAATAATGACTTAATGATCATGTTAGTTTGCAATAAACGGCTCCACTCCCAGCCAATGATCACAAAGATCGGGATCAAGATTAGAGAGAAGACCTCAAGTCCAGGGTAAAACAACAGCGCCATCGCCAACGGCAATAACACTAGTGCAGTAATGATTCTTTGTTTTAACATAATTTACCCTGTCACCTGTTCACCGGTTTTGCCAAAGCGTCGCTGTCTTTGCGCATAGTCAGCCAAGGCCAACTGTAATTGTTCACGATCAAAATCTGGCCATAGCACATCACTAAAGTACAACTCAGAATACGCAGCCTGCCACAACAAAAAGTTACTGATACGCTTTTCACCACCAGTCCTAATTAATAGATCTGGGTCAGCTGATATACCTGTAGCAAGGTGTTTGCCCAAATTGGCTTCGCTAAGCTCTTCACCACTGCTTAAAAGCTGCTGGCTAGCCTGTAATATATCCCAGCGCCCACCGTAGTTTGCGGCGATATTTAAAATCAATCCGTCATTCTTCGCGGTTAAGTCTTCTGCTTTATCAATAGCTTTTTGTAAACCTTTATTAAAACCAGCTTTGTCACCGATGACTTTTAACTGAACATTGTTTTTATTGAGTTTTTTGGATTCGTTCTTCAAGCTGGTCGCAAATAAATCCATCAAAAAACTGACTTCTTCAGGTGGCCGATTCCAGTTCTCGCTGCTGAATGCAAATAAGGTCAAGAATTTAACTCCCAGCTCGCCACAAGTCTCAGCCATTTCGCGTGCCCGTTCCATGCCCGCCTTATGACCAAACACGCGTTTTTTGCCACGAGCCTGCGCCCAGCGTCCATTACCATCCATAATGATAGCAATGTGCTGTGGAAGCTTGTTTATAGTAGCTGACTGGTTATTCGACACCTTGTTCTACCCTAAATATCAAAGACTTAAATACAAGAACGCCGCGAAGCATAAGCCCACGGCGTTCGTGAAATAGCATTATGGGGATTAAATCTCCATCAATTCTGTTTCTTTCTCCGCCAAAATCTCATCAATGCGAGCTATTTTGGTATCAGTTAACTTCTGAATTAAATCCTCAGCACGACGCAAATCATCTTCAGAGATTTCTTTTTCTTTCTCTAGTTCTTTCAATGAGTTATTAGCATCACGGCGAATATTGCGCACTGCAACTTTTGCATTCTCAGCTTCCATTTTAACCACTTTAATGAACTCTTTACGACGCTCTTCGCTCAACGGTGGCAAAGCAATTCGAATCACCTGACCCGCAACGTTTGGCGTTAATCCTAAATCAGATTTAAGAATCGCTTTCTCAGTGGCTTCAATTGCACCTTTATCGAAAATTTGTAGCACCAAAGTACGGCCTTCTTGCACACTAATGCTCGCTACCTGACTGATCGGCGTGTCTACACCGTAATAAGGCACCATAATATGCTCAAGCAAACTAGGATGAGCACGGCCGGTACGAACCTTTGCCAAGTCACCTTTATACGACTCAATGCTTTTATCCATACGCTGGTCAGCGTCTTTTTGAATGTCGTTAATCACAGAATATTCTCCTATTTTGCTTGTTTTTTATTAGCTAGGGCTATTATGCCCAATTTCGGGCTGGGATCAACGGCCGGTTTGTTTCCGGACGTATAGGAATTCTCAGGGATGAATCAATGTGCCTTCGGTATGCCCCAGAACCGCTTTTTCAAGGTTCCCCGGTTTTGTCATATCGAAAACACGAATATTTTTATTGTGGTCACGAGCCAGGCAAAACGCCGTTAAGTCCATAACCGCGAGCTCTTTATCTAGCGCTTCTTTATAGCTTAATTGCTCATAACGCACTGCATTCTTGTCTTTAGCTGGATCCGCCGAGTAAACGCCGTCAACTTTAGTCGCTTTCAAAATCAGATCCGCATCGATCTCAATACCGCGCAAACAGGCTGCTGTATCCGTAGTAAAGAAAGGATTGCCAGTTCCGGCACAGAAGATAACGACACGACCTTTTTCAAGGGAGTTGATGGCACCACGACGAGAAAAGCCTTGGCAAACACCATCGATAGGCATTGCCGACAAGACTTTCGCTGGCTGTCCAACACGCTCGAAAGCATCTTGTAGAGCCAGCGAATTCATTACTGTCGCCAGCATGCCCATGTGATCACCTGTCACACGGTTCATGCCAGCTTCGGATAGCTTCTGGCCACGGTAAATATTACCGCCACCAAGAACCACACCAATTTCAATCCCCTGCTCACTTAACC
>JAPHRL010000012.1 GCA_026195755.1 Kangiella sp.
AGGTTATTTTGGAGGTTATTTTGGAGGACTGCCAGTATCAGAGTGTGAATTGTCGGCAGGGCACAAAATAAGCACAAAACTATGATTAGATATAACCCCAGTTCATTGCTTGTGTAGAACATCAGTACAATCACAGCTACTGCACAAGCAAAATAGCCGATAAAACAAGCTGTATGAGGAGAGCGGTAACGACTGTTGAACAGAACAATGCTGAGCGGCAGCATGAAAGCACAGGCCAGAATCAACCCAAACGAAATAATAATCAGAAGATCCTCCATTAAAGAAGAGCTGGAGCCGCCACATGCAAAGGCATTGAAGCTAAAAGATAATAAGCAGATGAAAACAGTCAGTTTGGTAAACATAAAACCTCCTTCTTAAAGTTCGTATTAGAAACTTAAAAAAGGAGGTTTTAATGGCTGAAATATGATGAATTGTGGTTGTCTAGTTTTTTAAAAGGCCGAATTCTTTTGGTAGGCCAACAGCATATTATTGGCAGGCATGTCATGGCGCTGTATAAGCGAAAATCCGTTATGGCGTGCGACTCGATTCATATCATCATAGTCACGCAGACCACTTTCCGGATCGCGTTCCTTTAATGAGGCATCAAATGCTTTGTTAGATTCCGAGGTGTATTGGCCGTTGACGTTAAATGGGCCATAGATCAGCAAGTGACCACCAGGCTTAAGCACGCGGTTGGCTCCTTGAAACAAATCCAGTACACGCTCCCAGGACATGATATGGCAGGTATTGGCGGTGAAGATGGCATCGGCCTGATTGACTGGCCAGACGGCCTGGCTCACATCCAAAGTACGGGGCTTCCTGAGGTTCGGAAGTTCGCTCGATTCAACCCAGGCCATTATCGAGGGATGGTTTGCTCGCAGGTCGCTGGTATGCCAAGTTAGGTGAGGCATGGCTCCAGCAAAGTAGGCGGCATGTTGGCCTGTGCCAGAGCCAACCTCGAGAACCTCATTACTATGCTGTAAATAGGGTTTAATGACATCTAGAATGGGTCCCTTATTACGTTCGCAGGCTTCGCTGAATTGGCGCATGAGTCATCCTTCAAGTAAAACTGATATTGATTCATATTAACTGATCGCGTCAGAACAGGACAAGTTGCAGTTTGTAGACTTGGCAACCCAGTTCGGCTCAATGATACTAAATGTAGGTCAGTGCTGAGTAATCGTTTATGAGAAGATTCGATTTTGCCTAACCTGGCATCATTCGTCATAATGCCATGCAACGAAATAACAGACTGGCTTGTATGGGACTGGAACCTTACTTTTTATTGCTCTTACTGGCACTTGGCCTTTTGAACGGTGTTCTTGCCGGTTTATTCGGGATCGGTGGTGGTCTGGTGATTGTACCGGCTATGGTCTGGCTGTTGCCACAAGTCGGCGTGCCAGAACAGCACGTTATGCATATGGCACTGGCCACTTCGATGGCAACCATTTGTTTTATCGCTGTCTCCTCTGCTGTGGCGCACTATCGCCGTGGCTCAGTCTCCACTCGACTATTAAAATTGTTAGTGCCAGGCATCATGGTTGGCGCATTGCTGGGTTCCTATTTAGCCAAGCTGATGAATACTGAGTGGCTGGCCTGGATATTTGGCTTTTTCTCGATTCTGATGGGATTACGCATGATGATCGACAAGTTACCAGTCGCCAAAGGCGAGCGCCTGCACTGGCAACAGGCTAGTCCCAGCGCCGTAGTCATGGGCGCTTTGTCATCATTAGTCGGCATTGGTGGCGGTAGTCTGGTGGTGCCTTATCTGTTGTTTCATAAAGAAAAGCTGGTGTTGTCGATTGGCACAGCCGCGGCCTGCGGTTTGCCATTAGCGGTGATGGCTGCGATAGGCTATATTTTATTGGGCTGGAATGTGCAAGGATTGCCTGATTATCACTTGGGCTATGTTTATCTGCCTGCTATGATTGCGATTGCCGTCGGCTCCATCGTGACCGCGCCATTTGGCGCCTATCTGGCGCACCGTTTACCAACCAAGGTTATTAAACGATTTTTTGCCTTATTGTTAATCATCGTCGGCATAAAAATTATTACAGAATACTTATAAAACAAACTGTTAGAGAGATAAATGAACTTACCAACTATTGACCCGATTATTTTTGAAATAGGCCCTATTGCGCTGCGTTGGTATGGGCTGATGTATTTATTGGGCTTTATTACCGCCTGGGTGCTAGGTAACTATCGCGCCACTCGCCCTAATTCGGGCTGGACTAAAGATCAGGTCGCCGACTTTTTATTTTATGCCTTCATCGGCGTTATTATTGGTGGCCGCATTGGTTATGTGTTGTTTTATGGTCTCGAATGGTGGAAACAGGACTTCTGGTATTTATTCAAAATCTGGGAAGGTGGCATGTCTTTCCACGGTGGCATGCTTGGAGTTGCGGGCGGTGCCTGGTATTTCGCTCGTAAAAGCAAAAAATCCTTCTTTGAAGTAACTGATTTTATTATTCCTCTGGTGCCGTTGGGCTTAATGTTTGGCCGTATCGGCAACTTTATCAATGGCGAATTATGGGGACGCGAAGCAAGCGCTGACTTTTTCTTAGGCATGCGTTTCCCCGGCGACCAACTTGGTTTATTGCGCCACCCATCTCAACTTTACGAAGCGCTATTTGAAGGCTTAGTATTATTTATTATTTTGTGGTTCTATTCAGCCAAGCCACGCCCACGAATGGCAGTATCCGGTTTGTTCCTATTGGGTTATGGCGTAGCGCGCTTTAGTATTGAGTTTTTCCGCGAGCCGGACGCCCATTTGGGCGAAATCATTTCCTGGCTGACCATGGGACAGGTGCTCAGTGCGCCGATGATTGTGGCCGGATTAATCTTAATGGTAATGGCCTATAGCAAACCAAAGAAACAGGCTTAATTAATAGTTGTTAGTAATTGACAAGATGACAGGGTAAAACGGTAGTCACTATGAAACAGTATCTCGATATGATGCGCCATGTATTGGAAAATGGCGAGGACAAGGGCGATAGAACCGGAACCGGAACGCGCAGCGTATTTGGCTATCAGATGCGTTTTAATTTGCAGGATGGTTTCCCATTAGTTACCACTAAAAAATTACACCTTCGCTCGATCATTTATGAATTGTTATGGTTCTTAAATGGCGATACCAACATCAAGTATCTGAAAGATAATGGCGTTTCTATCTGGGACGATTGGGCCGATGAGAATGGCGATCTGGGTCCTGTCTATGGTGAGCAATGGCGTTCCTGGAAAAAACCGGACGGCACTACCATTGATCAAATTTCAAATGTCTTACAGCAAATTAAAAGCAATCCAGACAGCCGTCGCCTGATGGTGGTGGCCTATAATCCGGGCGTTGCTGATGAAATGGCTTTACCTCCGTGTCATTCACTGTTTCAGTTTTATGTAGCCAACGGCAAATTATCCTGCCAGTTGTATCAGCGTAGCGCAGACATATTCTTAGGCGTACCTTTTAATATCGCTTCGTATGCTCTGTTAACTCATATGATGGCACAGCAAACAGGTTTAGAGGTCGGTGAGTTTATCTGGACAGGCGGAGACACCCATTTGTACAGCAATCATTTTGAGCAAGCCAAAGAACAACTGTCACGCGAAACATTACCGTTGCCGAAATTGAATATCAAACGTAAGCCAGATTCATTGTTTGATTATCAGTTTGAAGATTTTGAAATTGTTGGCTACGAAAGTCATCCACACATCAAAGCGCCGGTAGCAGTTTAGGGTACGGATATGAGCAGGCCAACCTTCAGCAAACCAATCATCAGTTTAATCGTTGCCATGGCCAATGAACGGGTCATCGGTAAAGATAACGAAATGCCATGGCACCTCCCTGCTGATCTAAAACACTTCAAAGCAGTCACTTTAGGCAAGCCGGTGATCATGGGTCGTAAAACTCATGAATCGATAGGGATGGTGTTACCGGGCCGCAAAAATATCATTATCAGCCGCAACTCGGATTACCGTTCAGCGTTTCATAACGAGCGATGCCAGGTCGTGACCAGTTTAGAAGAAGCATTTGAAGCAGCGGGTGATGCTGAAGAAGTCATGATCATTGGTGGCTCCAATATTTATTATCAGATGATTAATCATGCCGATAAGCTCTACCTGACTTTCATTGATTTAGATACAGACGGCGACGCTCACTTCCCCGACTGGACCCATTTAGAATGGCAGGAAGTCTCGCACGAAAAGCATCAACCGGATGACAAAAATCCCTACCATTATCAGTTTGTAGAGTTGCAAAGAGTCAAAGCATAATATTCATATTAGGTAGGGGCAGGCCGGTGTGCCTGCCCTTATTCGTAGCCTGCTAATAATTACCGCAAAAACAAAATCACAATCCCAACCAACATTAACACCAACAAAATCCCCTGAATTAACCGCTTCATAAATGACTCCCGTCTTTGAATATAATCACTTAACGGTGAGCAGAAGGATTTATTCCATAAATTTTGGATTATTAATTAAAAAAAGGTTTGTTAGGATAGAGATAATTAATAAAAAGGAAAGATTATGGAGCCAGATCAGATTATTGGGTTAGTTGGTGGTGTAATTCTAATTATTATAAGTTGGGTTGTGACATCAAAAAGAGAAAGACAACTTGATGATCCCGATGATGATAATGTTATCTATTTAGATGAATTAAAAAATAAAGCAAAATTGCAAAAGGGTGGCAAGTATTTAGTAAGAGTTTTAAGACAAAGTGGTAACTTACAAAAAGCAGATCAAATTTTGCCCTCAGCTGAACAAGCAATAGGTAAGGTTATTAGCACTTTCAAGAGAGCAAGAATAGAGTATGTAATTATTGAAAAGAATACTGAAACAGAACTATTCTTTAGAAGACCTTACTATAGTCATGGTGGAAGCGCAGAAGGAAAAAAAGTAGGCAGTGCAGAA
>JAPHRL010000299.1 GCA_026195755.1 Kangiella sp.
AAAACACAGGTACTCACTGAGTGTCGTCGAGCTATTGAAGGCAGATATCCGGTAAATAAAAGAAGCCGCCAAGATATTACATTGGATGATTTCAGAAGCTTCTTTGCCTATGGCGGCACCATTGACCGTTTCTTTGATCAACATTTAAGTGTATTTGTGGATACTTCTCGAGGTCGCTGGCGACTACTGAAAGATATTGGCATCAGTAACTACACCTTAAGACAATTGGAAAAAGCAAAATCAATCAGAGAAAGCTTCTTCGTTCGAAATGGATCTGACATATCTGTTAACTTCACCTTAAAACCATCAAGCCTGAGTGTTAATGCCGGTCAGGTATTAATGGATATTGAAGGGCAGATTTTATCCTATCGACATGGGCCACTACGTTCATACCCTACTCGCTGGCCTGGACCAAAACCACAAGTAGCCACGTCAATATCTTTTACTCCAACTGACGGTGGTCAGACTGAAACTGTGAGAACAACCGGTTTTTGGAGTCTGTTCAGGTTGCTGGATAAGGCCAAGCTAAAGAAGACTTTGGCCTATGATAAATTTCTAGTTGAGTTCAAACAGGTGCCATTTGACGCCACTTTTGAGCTGCAAGCTCACAGTGTTAATAACCCATTTTTTGGCTCGGACTTGGAAGGGTTTAACTGCCCAACTGATTTGTAATGGGTATGTGTGCTATGCGACTGGGTTGCTTTGGAAAAATACGCAATTGTGGTGACTTCATCAGTCGCCACGTGCCGTGTGCAATTGAGCAGATCTTTACTGAATGGCTGGAAGCTGGGCTGGTCGAAACCAAAGAAAGGTTTCAGCAACAATGGCTTGATTATTTTCTGACAAGTCCGGTCTGGAATTTTGTGATAGATGAGCCTGACTCAGAACAGGTGATCGTCGGCACCATGATGCCGAGCATGGATAAAGTGGGACGATATTATCCATTAATCGTATTACAAACCATCAGCCAGGATTGTGGCTTGAATGTCAGCCTGCTGGAAGAAGTCGAAACGCTAATGCTAAGTACTTTAGATAAGGGTGTTGAACAGGAACAGTTTGTACAAGCATTAGATCAGATGAATGCAAATAACGAATTAGATGATGACTCGAAAGATCAGCGGCAAGAATGTATTCCTATTAGCCAGTTAAGAGCGGTTTGCGCTAACAGTACTCCTAGAGCCGCAGAGACAGTTGTCAGGTTGTGGCCCGAGCAAGATAGCGGTATATCGGCAGCAAAAGAGACGCCCAAGTTATACCGCCATGAGTCTGAAACAAGCGGTAACCCTTCCAGTATCTGGTGGACAAAGGGCTCTGAGAATATGGGCCCGACTGGGCTTTTGTGCCAAGGGTTTCCACCGATAGCAGGAATTCATGCAACTCTTGACGGTGACTGGCTGGGTTCAGGATGGCTTTCAGTGAATGCTGTTGAAGAAGCAGATAAATGTGACGATAAAAAAATAACAATGGAAGTATGTTGTGATTAACGCGGAACAAGATAAAGCAACCATCGAATATCGCTGGCTGTCCTCAGCTGCTACTCATGTGGGCGCGGTAAGGGAAGTCAATGAAGACAATCAGGTCGAAAAACCTGAAATAGGATTGTGGGTGGTTGCTGATGGTATGGGTGGTCATAGCGCGGGTGATGTCGCCAGCGCTATGGTGGTAGATGAACTGTCAGCGGTAAGGCGCACCGGCAATAACGAAGAGTTTATTGAACGCGTTATTGAAGTGCTGAGCATCGCTAATCAAAAACTAAGACAATTGGCATTCCAGAAGTTTGATAAACAGGCTGTCATGGGAACCACGGTTGTGGTTCTGATTTTGTACGAAAATAACTACACCATATTATGGGCTGGCGATAGTCGGGTGTATCGCTTCAGAAATCGTCAGCTTGAGCAATTAACCCGTGATCATAGTCAAGTCAATGACATGCTTGACTCCGGTTTGTTAGCGGAAGATGAAATTGAAGATCATCCACTGGCTAATGTCATCACTCGAGCCATTGGAGCATCGCAAACACTTAACCTCGAAAGAATAGATGGTGAGTTAAAGCATGGCGACATTTTTATGCTGTGTAGTGATGGATTAAATAAAGAGTTAACTGACCAGGAGATTTCACCCTTTTTTAATACGGGTGATGTGGATGAAATCAATAAAGCATTAATTCATTCGGCTCTTGTCAGAGGTGCGCAAGATAACATTACAGCAATTTCAGTGCGGGTTGAAGGAAGTGTTGGCAATGACCAGACGATCCCTGCCTGGAATACGCATAAGTCAGAGGAGAGTTCATTAAATGGATATTGAAAACTATATCAAGCCGATTAGTGAAGACAATCCTTGTGGACGAGATTTACGAGAAGACACCAGTGTTGAATCAATATATTACAAATTAAGAGACGCCCGAAATTCAGCAAGAAAAGCTGAACGTTTAGCATTAGCTGATGCCGAGGATGCAGTGACCATTGATGAGAACTGGTTTCAGTTGAAAGAACTGGCTTTGCAGGCATTAGAGCAGGAGACAAAAGATCTCGAAGTGGTGGCCTGGTTGATTGAAGCTGTAACAAGAATTGATGGCATAAAAGGATTAACTTTTGGTTATCAGTTAGCCAGTGAGCTAATCAACACCTATTGGGAACAAGGAGTTTATCCGGCAATTGACGAAGATGGTATTGAGACTCGGGTAGCACCTTTATCGGGTCTTAATGGGTTTGATAGTGCCGGTACACTGATTACCCCAATTAAATCGGTAGTGATTACCGATAGTGAAGAGTATTTGCCGGTTTGTGTTTGGCAGTATGAGCAGGCAGTACAACTGGAAAGACTAGACGCTGAGAAAAAACAAAACCGAATTGATAATGGCGCAATACCATTGGAAGGTATTAAGAAAGCTGTGCTACTGACTGAGTCGATTTTCTATAAAGATCTTCTTAATGACGTGCAATCTGCTTTAGAAACCTACCAAACATTTACCAATGAATTTGATCGAGTGTGTGATTCATTACCGCAACCAACGTCTAATATAAGAAATGCTTTGAAAGAGTGCATGGAAGCGGTTGAGTACTTGGCAAAGGACAAATTAGCGTCGTCAGATGAAGCGGTCAGTCAGGATAGTGAAGATGGAGCCGCGGATAGGTCTAGTGCGGAAGTTCGATCTATCAATCGGCGCGAGCAGGCGATCAATACTCTGAGACAAGTAGCACAGTTTTTTCGAGAAACCGAACCTCATTCCCCTATTTCGTATTTGCTGGACCAGAGTATTCGTTGGAGTGATTTGTCATTACCGGAATTGTTGCAGCAGTTGATTCCAGAAGAAGGTGCACGTGAACAGTATTTTAAACTAACAGGGATCGATACGGGTAGTAACCAGTAAATCTGAACCCTCAAGCTAAAGGAGAAACACATGGCGAGTATACATGATCGTTTGAAAAAAGTGCGTAAGCCACGAGTCCACATTACCTATGATGTGGAGACCGATGGCGCAGTATTAGAAAAAGAATTGCCTTTTGTGGTTGGTGTTATGGGCGATTTTAGTGCCGACTCAACAAAACCAGTGAAATCATTAAAAGAGCGTCGTTTCATTCAAATTGATAAAGACAATATCAATGAAGTAATGCGCAATATGTCGCCGGGTCTCAATATTAAAGTCGACAACACTTTAGAAAATGACGGTTCGGAAATGGCGGTTAACCTGAAGTTCGATTCGATGGATGACTTTGAGCCAGCAGCTATAGTTGACCAGGTTGAGCCGCTAAAGAAGCTAATGGACACGCGTAATAAGTTGCGTGATCTGATGACTAAAATTGACCGTTCTGAAGAGCTGGAAGGGTTAATGGAAAAAGTCTTGCAAAACAGTGATGACTTGAATGCGCTAGCAGAGGCTCTTGGACAAATAGATGAAAAGACAGGAGATGAGCAATGACAGAAATGGAAAAAGTTGCCGCTAAGGAACAACTCGTTGAACAAAGCCCTGATATTTTAAGCCAGGCCATTGCGGCGACTAAGCAAACTGAAGCGAGTCGCGCAGAAGAGTTGTTGAGAGCGTTAACCTCTGAGGCGATGAAAGGTACCGTCACCTGGAATAAAAACCTGACCGTTACTTTCAAAGAGGCCATCGACAAAATTGACGAAGCCCTTTCGTCCCAGTTATCAAAGATTATGCACAATGAGCGTTTCCAGAAGTTGGAAGGATCATGGCGTGGTTTGCAGTATCTGGTGCAAAATACTGATACTTCAGTTTCCATGAAACTGAAAGTGATCAATTTACCCAAGCGCGAACTGTTCAAGGACTTAAGCAAAGCGGTAGAGTTTGATCAAAGCCAGCTGTTTAAGAAGATCTACGAGAGTGAGTTTGGTACAGCCGGTGGCGAACCGTTTGGTGCCTTAATTGGTGATTACGAATTTACTAATCATCCTGAAGATATCGAAACATTAGAGCTCACCTCGAATGTTGCAGCCGGAGCTTTTGCCCCTTTCATTTCAGCATCATCTCCAGAATTGTTTGGATTCAATGATTGGACTGAATTATCAAAGCCGCGCGATTTAGAGAAAATTTTTGATTCATTAGAATATGCCCGCTGGCGTGGTTTCAGAGACTCGGAAGATTCTCGCTTTGTGACATTGACGGCTCCTCGTGTGTTGGCGCGTTTGCCGTATGGTGAGCAAACCCGTCCAATAGAAGAGTTTGCTTTCGAGGAACTGCCAGTCGATAGCAACACTAAAATTGCCAATAGTGTTGATAATAAAGACTATTGCTGGATGAATGCCTCTTATGTACTGGGCAGTAAATTAACTCAGGCCTTTACTGAACACGGCTGGTGTACTGCAATCCGTGGTGCTGAAGGTGGTGGTAAAGTGACTTCATTGCCAATGCACAATTTCCTCAGTGATGATGGCGATATGGACATGCAGTGTCCAACTGAAGTGGGTATTACTGATCGTCGTGAAGCTGAATTGAGCAAGCTTGGCTTTCTACCTTTGTGTCACTATAAAAACACCGACTATGCAGTGTTCTTTGGCTCAAACACTACGCAGCGTCCAAAGAAATATGACAGCCCTGATGCAACCGCTAATGCTGATATTTCCTCTCGTTTGCCGTATATCATGGCCACGTCACGTTTTGCTCACTATCTTAAAGTCCTGGCGCGCGATAAGATTGGCTCTTTCATGGAACCGGAAGATTGCGAATCCTGGTTAAATCGCTGGATCCTAAATTACGTCAATGCTGATGAGGCTGCTGGCCAAGAGTCACGGGCTAAGTATCCACTGGCCGAAGCTCGAGTTGAAGTTGAAGAGGTGCCAGGTAGTCCTGGTGTCTATCACGCGAAGGCCTGGTTGAAGCCGTGGTTACAACTGGAAGAGTTGAGTACCTCATTGCGATTAGTAGCGAAAATTCCAGAAAGTAAATAATCTGCAAGTAAAGTAAGACCTGAGGCCGCATTCGCGGCCTTCTTTTTATGGTTTGTGGTGTTGTGGACATGAAAGTGACTGCGAGTAGCTTACGAAATTTGCTACACTAGCCCCATTCAATCACAAGTAACGCTACTGACATGTCAGAAAAAAAAGCTCCCTTTATTCTCGTAGATGGTTCTTCCTATTTATTCCGCGCTTATCACGTGCCTCAATTACAGCGCATGACCAATTCTAGCGGCATGATGACTGGCGCGGTATTTGGTGTCATCAATATGCTGAAAAGCCTGATCAAAGAATATCAGCCTGAGTATATGGCTATGGTATTTGATGCCAAGGGAAAAACCTTTCGTAATGATCTCTATCCGGAGTACAAAGCAAATCGGCCACCGATGCCGGAGGATCTGCGTCAGCAAATTGAGCCGATTCATGAGATCGTCAAAGCGATGGGCTTACCGCTGTTGGTGATTGATGGTGTTGAAGCGGATGATGTGATTGGTACTCTGGCCAAGCAGGCCTGTAAAGAGGGCCGTGAAACCCTGATTTCGACCGGCGATAAGGATATGGCACAGCTGGTCAGTGAGCATGTGACCTTAATTAACACCATGGATAAAACCAATCCAATCACGGACAGGGAGCGAGTGGTTGAAAAGTTTGGGGTCAAGCCTGAACAAATTATTGATTACTTAGCATTGGTTGGCGACAAGGTAGACAACATACCTGGCGTGGATAAGTGTGGCCCAAAGACTGCTGTGAAATGGTTAGAGCAGTACGGCAGTTTACAAGGGGTGATTGACCATGCCGATGAGATTGGTGGCAAGATTGGCGAGAACCTACGCGAAGCGTTAGAACGATTGCCATTGTCCTATGAGTTGGCAACTATTAAATTGGACTGTGACCTCGAATTTAAACCAGAGGAATTAAACATTGGTCAGCCTGACTTAAAAGAATTAAAGAAACTATACAGTGATATGGAGTTCCGCCGTTGGTTAACTGAAGTATTGAAGGAGCTTGGTGACGGTGAAGCGGGAGAGTCAGAGGGAGATGACACAGAAAGTGGGCCAAGCGTTGCGCTGGTCGATCGTTCTAAATATGAAACTATTCTTGAGCAAAAAGATCTTGATAAGTGGATAAAAAAATTAAAAGAAGCTGAGTTATTTGCCTTTGATACTGAAACGACCAGCTTAAATTATATTGAAGCCGAATTGGTAGGTATGTCATTCGCGCTGGATAATGGGGAAGCAGCTTATTTACCAGTTGCCCACTCTTATATGGGAGCGCCAGATCAGCTTGACCGAGATGAAGTGTTAAAGCAGTTAAAGCCACTTTTAGAATCTGAAGAGTACAAGAAAGTTGGTCAGAACCTGAAGTATGATATGAGCGTTTTGGCTAATTATGACATTAAGCTTGGTGGTATTGAATTTGATACCATGCTCGAATCATATTGTTTAAATAGTGTCGCCAGCCGACATGACATGGATACTCTCGCACTGCATCATTTAAATCACGTTAACATTAAGTTTGAAGAAATCGCAGGCAAGGGAAAAAACCAGCTTACCTTTGATCAGATCGAAGTAGAAAAAGCCGCGCCTTATGCATCTGAAGACGCGGATATCACGATGCGGCTACATCAAAAATTATGGCCAGAACTGAAAAAAAATGAAGGGCCCACGCAAGTTTTCCAGCATATAGAAATGCCTTTATTGAGGATACTCTCGAAAGTAGAACGCAACGGGGTATTGGTTGATGGGAAGTTATTACTGGAAAAAAGTCATGCGTTTGAGAAGCGTTTAAAAGAGTTGGAAAAAGAAGCGTATGACATTGCTGGTAAGGAATTTAATTTAGGTTCACCGAAACAGCTACAAACCATTTTCTATGAAGAACTTGGCTTACCGATTTTAAAGAAAACACCAAAGGGTCAACCGTCAACTGCTGAAGAAGTGTTGCAGGAATTGGCACTTGATTATCCTTTACCGAAATTAATTCTCGAACATCGTGGGTTAAGTAAATTGAAATCGACTTATACCGATAAGTTGCCGAGGATGATTAGCGACAAAACAGGTCGCGTGCATACTTCT
>JAPHRL010000015.1 GCA_026195755.1 Kangiella sp.
ATTTCCTGAGTGATAGTGCCGGAACCATTACCCTGACCACCGGTTAAGTTGAGCGGCACACAGCCATCTATTGCTTCACATTCTGCTAAAGCACCCAATGCATATTTGATGCGCTGAATATTATAGCTACCATAAGTCGTTTGTTGTGCATCATTCTTACCATGACTGTAATTAACGTCCCAATAGTAGTCATTATCACCAGCCATGAAACTACCATTAAAGCCCATTGCGATAAATGTGGTGTCAACATTCTGCTTAAATACACGAGGACCACCCTCTAACGGGCGACGCCCGATAAAGATCAGGTTGTTCTCATCCAGAGTGAAACCAAATGGGTTGTAGGGGTTGGTTTCATGAATACCGACCGTATCTGCCAAACCACCGGTGCCTGCGTCTGGTCCAATGAAAATTGGCTCTGGCGCTGCCTGGTTTGTTGATTTACGGTTGTTATAAAGTGCTTTGGTATAAAAGCTAACATTATCAGAAACCTGATAGTTTACCTGACCAAAGATAGAGGTACGCTGGCTAGGTGTGACATACAAATTGTACGTTGAGAAGTTAAAGCGATCATTGTTTGTAAACGCATGGAAGTCATCATTGGGACCACCAGGGTTATTTAGATCATAGGTAGGAATGCCAGTAACGCCATCGTTAATTGTAAGGTCATTAACTTGATCATTAGGGTCAACAAACAAGAACCGTCCTTGCGGAGTACCTGAACTACCACGCGTCACGCCAGTGTAAGGAACTGGTACTTTAGAGAGCTCTCGATCATAAGCATTTACTGCCTGTTGATCATAATGGCTAACGTTAAAAAAGACATTGAGCCGATCAGAGTTGGCGCCAAATGAAATATCGAATTGCCCTGTCTCGCCATCACCCTCATCAAACATACCCCCATAGGCATTAATTTCCATACCTTCAAAATCTTTACGAGTAATGATGTTGACAACGCCAGCAATTGCATCGGAACCATAAATTGAAGATGCGCCATCTTCAAGAATTTCAACACGGTCGATAATACTGATTGGAATAGTATTTAAGTCAACAGAGTTTGAAACACCAGATGCGGACGAACCATTGACCCAACGCTGCCCATCAACCAGAACCAAAGTCCTTTTAGCATCAAGATGACGTAATGCAACCTGTGCAGCACCGGCACCAACACCACCACCATCAGGTGGGAAACCGAAGTTACCACTACTATTAAATCGAGTATTAAGTGCTGAACCAGAACCTGGTAATTGGGCAAGAATATCACCGATTGTTTTTAGTCCAGACTGATCAAGCGTGGCTCGATCTAAAACCTTGACTGGATTAGCACCTTCAGCTTGTGCCTGACGAATACGAGAACCTGTTATAACAATGCTCTCTGCTTCTTCCTCTTCTGCCGCCAAAACAGCATTGTTAAAGCTCACCGCAGAAAGGATCGCAGTGGCTATCATCAGCTTTTTGGCAGGCGGGAAAATAGATTTTTTATCCATTTTTTGAACCCCGTTATTGTTAGTTTATGTTTATTTATAACTCAGCTATAGGACGGTTAGCCTTCTAAAAAGCAAACCGCGAATTGTTATAGCTTAAAACTTAACCAATAACAACTGGCTCATTAGATAAATGTGAAATAACCAGATATTAACTACTTTATACCTAGTATTTGCTTACTGTTGCGGGTAGTTGCTTGGGCAATCTCCTGCGCGGGCTCTTCTCTTAGCTCAACTAAGCTATTGAAATTATGGAATATATTCAGTGGTGTATTGTGATCCTTATTATAATTGTACGGCTTCATATCCGGTGCATCAGTTTCCAGAACAATATCAGATAAAGGCAACTCAGCTGCCAAAGCACGCAACTTAACGGCTCGTGGGTAAGTAATAGCACCACCGAACCCAAACTTAAAGCCCAAATCACGATAGCGCCTGGCTTGCTCTAAGCTACCGTTAAAAGCATGTACGATCCCACCATGTTCGAAATGCATTGTTTGAAGATACAGCAGTATATCTTCGTGGGATTTTCTGACGTGCAGGATCACAGGAAGCTTGGCAGATTTAGCAATTTCTACTTGAGCTTTAAATAACGAAATTTGAGTTTTACGATCCGCCTCTTTTTCGTAATAATCAAGCCCAATCTCACCAATAGCTGACAGATTATTAACAGTAACCGCTAACTCAAGGTCGTGTAGATGTTGCTTTCTATGTTCTTTGAGAAACATAGGATGCAGGCCAAGAGCAACGTGTACATCCGGCCTCAGCGCTGCAAGCTGCCGTAAATGGCGCCACTTATCTTGGGTGACTCCTGGAATCAAAACTCCCTCAATTCCAACTTTATGCAGATTGGTAAGAATGGTTTCCCGATCCCGATCAAAGACCGGGAAATCTAGATGACAGTGGCTGTCGAAAAGTTTAACTTCTGGTTCTTTGTGCTTTGGTTTGAACATCCTATATTCTCTACCCTTTCCGTTGAAGCACCTGGCTTATTACTTGACTGACTTAGTGCTCACGAGTTTCAAAAAATCGAACATCTGGCCAACGCTCAATGGCTAAATTAAGATTAACCATGGTTGGTGCTAAATAAGTCCAGTTGTCCCCTCCATCTAAGGCCAGGTTATCGGCATTCTTACGCTTGAATTCCTCAAACTTTTTCTCATCATCACACTCAACCCAACGGGCCGTTGCAACGTTAACCTGATCATAGATACATTCCACTTTATATTCGTTTTTCAATCGATGTGCAACCACATCAAACTGTAGCACCCCCACCGCACCTAATACTAAATCATTAGATGTTTGTGGACGGAACACCTGAGTAGCACCTTCTTCTGATAGCTGAACCAGCCCTTTTAATAGAGCTTTATTCTTCAATGGATCACGCAAACGAACCCGGCGAAATAGCTCAGGGGCGAAATTTGGGATGCCTTTAAATTTGATCGCTTCGCCTTCAGTGAAGGTATCGCCAATCTGTATCGTACCGTGATTGTGTAAACCAATAATATCTCCAGCAAAGGCCTCTTCAAGATGCTCACGGTCACCAGCAAGGAAAGTTAACGCATTACTGACAGTCATATCGCGATTGAGCCGTACATGACGCATTTTCATCCCTTTTGTGTATTTACCACTACAAATTCGAGCAAAGGCTATACGATCACGATGTTGTGGATCCATATTGGCCTGAATTTTGAATACGAAAGCGGAAAATGTAGGCTCAGTGGCTTCAACTTTCCTTTCGTCAGACTCACGAGCCAATGGTGAGGGGGCCCACTTAACCAGGCCATCCAGCATATGATTAACACCAAAGTTACCTAATGCGGTACCAAAAAATACTGGAGTCAGTTTACCCTCTAGAAATTCCTGCAAATCAAACTCGTGGCTAGCGCCTTGAACCAGCTCCAGTTCCTCTCGTAAATCTTTCGCTAAATAACCTACCGCCTCATCAAGTGCCGGATTATTCAAGCCTTCGATAATACGCACATCCTGAATTTTATGACCTAGGCCCGATTGGTAAAGATAGGTTTTATCCTCAAGAATATGATAAACACCTTTGAACTGCTTACCCATACCGATTGGCCAGGTGACTGGCGAACAATTAATTTTTAAAACGTCCTCAACTTCATCCAGCAGCTCAATCGGCTCACGAATATCGCGATCCATCTTGTTCATAAAGGTGATAATCGGCGTGTCTCGCAAACGACAGACTTCCATTAATTTAATGGTTCTGGCCTCAACCCCCTTTGCGGCATCAATCACCATCAACGCCGAATCCACCGCGGTCAATGTACGATAAGTATCCTCAGAGAAATCTTCGTGTCCAGGGGTATCAAGGAGGTTGACCACACGACCACCATAGGGAAACTGCATAACAGAGGTAGTGACCGAAATACCACGCTGCTTTTCCAGTTCCATCCAATCTGAAGTTGCATGTTTGCCGCCGCGACCTTTAACCACACCCGCTTCCTGGATCTGGTTACCAAATAACAGAACCTTTTCGGTAATGGTGGTTTTACCCGCATCCGGGTGCGAAATAATAGCAAACGTACGGCGATTCTCAATTTGAGACACTATTTTTGAATCAGTTTTGTACATACGACTCTCTTAAGTAAAACGTGGGGCAGAAGCAGTAAGGCAGCAATTATAAGCATTTGCCGCCCATTGTCATAGTTTGTAAGACGATTAGCCTGATTTATTTTGCTCAGTAGCAGGCCTTGATTCCGACGAGCTTGGAGAACCAGCCTCCCTCGCAATAGCCAGAGACCTGACATCATAACCAGTCGGTGATTGATGTACTCTTAAACCAAACTCTGGCAAGACAGCAAAAATATGGTCAAAGATATCCGACTGTATCCCCTCATAAACAGCCCAGTCAGTGGTCTTTGTAAATGCATAAACCTCTAAAGGGATACCATTGGAAGAAGCTTCGAGCTGACGAACCATCAAAGTTAGTTCTTGATGAATTTGGGGATGATTCTTTAAATAATTGATTAGGTAAGCTCTAAATGTGCCAAGGTTTGTTAATCGACGACCATTAATGCGCAATGACATATCAAGGCCATTTTCTTCATTGTACTGTTTGACCTCATCCAGCTTTTGCTGCAGGTAAGGAGCAAGCAATTTTGATTTTCTTAATGTCTCAATGAATTGGTTGCTTAAAAACTCCACACTACTTGAGTCAATCAATAGCGAACGTTTTATCCGTCGACCACCGGTTTCCATCATACCGCGCCAGTTTTTAAACGAATTGGATATCAGGGCATAGGTTGGAATGGTGGTAATGGTTTTATCCCAGTTCTGAACTTTGACCGTTGTCAGTCCAATTTCAATAACATCACCATCAGCACCATATTGCGGCATTTCCAGCCAATCGCCGACTTCTAGCATATCGTTGGCTGATAATTGAATGCCCGCGACCAAGCCAAGGATAGGATCCTTGAACACCAGCATGACCACTGCAGTCATCGCACCCAGACCACTAAGAATCAATAAGGGAGATTTACCTACCAAGAGGGATACCACAAAGATACCTATAACCAGTACAGCAACAATTTTGATGCTTTGAAAAATCCCTTTAAGCGGCAAGGCTCTGGTTTTAGTTTTCTTCTGTCCGATTAAATAGATAGCATCAAGGAAGGAAAAAATGGTCAATAATGCGAACAACTGTATCCACAAGAGTGAAAGAGTTTGCACCCATCTAAGCGCTTCAGAGTCCGACGTTAACCAAAGCCCTGCCTGGATATAAATGATGATGCCTTGGATCATCAAGGCAAAACGGTTAAAGAGTTTATTTTCGAATAGTGAACGCTTCCAAAGCTTTTCTGATTTCCTCGCCCTATTTTCAACAAAACGCAAAACGACCCTGTGTAGAATCAGGTGAACAACAAGCGAGATCAGGATAATCAACCCTAAAACCGAAATAAGTCCCGTAGCATCCGAAAACTCAACGCCGTGATTTTTTAACCATTCTGTAAATTGTTGCTGCATATTGTGCCAATAAAGCCTGGAAATTAGTCCTTAGGCTAGTGATTTACAGGCATCTGTCAAGTTGAGAAGGAAAATAAATACCCATTATTAAAGGTAGTGTGATCAGATGGTTATAACTTTATTTGGTAGCAGAAAACATAAGGTATTGGATATTCAACCAAACGGAGTTACAAGATTAGTTGAGCAATTGCTAATTTACTGCTATAAACTAGAGTACAGCCATTGATATTCCATTGTGTTAACTAAGTGGAATCAGCTGAAGTGACGACCTCTATACCATGAGGAGACAGCCCAGGAAATATGCTTTCCAGACCTAGAAAGTTTCAAAACTCAGACAAATCAGTCTCTATATGGGTCATTGCTTTAGTTATTTCTTTAGGCGTGGTTATTGTCTTACCCACGCCAGACGTAAGCCAAGGTCTTGCCTCCTACCTCCCTCTTCATACCGCACTTGAGGTCATAGCGATAGCCGTAGCGTCAATGGTGTTTGGTATAGCATGGGTTACTCAAAAGTTTCAGCCAACAACCAAGGTCATCATTTTAGGAACCGGAGCCCTAGGCGCTGCCCTTTTGGATCTTACCCACACCGTCTCCTATCAAGGAATGCCTGATTTCATCACTCCCAGCGGCCCCGAAAAGGCTATTAATTTCTGGTTAGCAGCAAGATTTACAATCGCTTTAGCTTTATTACTAGTAGCTTGTGTCACCACAAACTGGGAGCAGAAGCTAGCCAAGCTGTCACGCTATTTCTGGCTAATCCTGATATTAACAGTGGCTAGCTTGTTTCATTTCTGGTTTCTGTATTATCCCGAGTCTGTTCCAAACACCTATTCCAGCGGTGAAGGCTTAACTCAGTTTAAAATCATATCTGAATACATCCTAATCGGTCTCTATCTGTTAACTGCGTTTTTACTTATTAAGCAACTTAATAATATTCGTGAATTTGGAGCTAACTGGTTAGTTGCTGCGGCAATTACCATGGCAATGAGTGAATTCTTTTTTACCCTTTATGCCAATGTAAACGACATGCACAACCTGATAGGGCATATTTACAAGATTTTTGCTTTTGGTTTTTTATATCGCGCTTTATTTGTGGAGGCTGTACAAAGCCCTTTTTTACACATGCTTCAATTGCAAGCAAAATTGTCAGCAACAATTAATACTTTGCCTGACTTATTAATTGAAGTCGACGCCAAGGGTAACCATCTCGAAATTCATTCAATTGACTCCGAATTACTCCTAGATACCCCTGACAAATTGATTGGAAAGAACCTTAAGGAGGTAATGGATAAAGCTACGGCTAAAGCTTGCCTAGAAGGCATTTCGCTTGCAAGTCAAATTGGAGTATCCAGAGGTACGAGAATCACATTGAAAGTTCCGGCTGGCATACGAACATTTGAACTATCAATCGCTCGTAAGATTGATCAGCCTGATCAACAACCCACCTTCCTCATCCTGTCAAGAGACATCACGAGCACCATTGACAACGAACAGAAAATTGCGCATGAGGCCAAGCTTAATAAGCATTTACTGGATCTACAGACTCATCTGCACCTTGGTGGTGAAGAGTATTTTATGCAGTATAGCGTCGACATCGCCGAGAACCTTACAGCAAGCTCGGTTGCCTTCATCCACTTTATTGATAACTCTCAAAAGATCATAGAAATCGTGACCTGGTCGACCAACACTCTAGCCCACCACTGTACCGCAGGTTTTGAGAAACACTACCCTATCGATCAAGCAGGCATCTGGGCTGATGCGATTCATAACAAACGCCCAGTGGTGATTAATGATTATGACGATGCCAGCAATAAGAACGGTTTACCTGAGGGGCATGCTTATTTAAAACGTTTCATCAGTTTACCTGTTATAGAAAATGATAAAGTGACCATGATGGTTGGGGTGGGTAACAAAGATACAGATTACACCACCCAAGACACTGAAACTCTGCAAATTCTAGCCAACACTATCTGGAACTTGATTAAACAGCGCTGGCAGGATGCGACAATTCGCCGCTTATCTACCGGAATAGACCAAAATCCATATCCCGTTCTGATTACGGATACGAAAGGCAAGATTCAGTATGTCAACCGGGCTTTTACTGAAACAAC
>JAPHRL010000125.1 GCA_026195755.1 Kangiella sp.
AGCAGCAATCAACGCAGATGAAACTGCTGACGCCAAAATGAACAGTGGCTGGACTTATTTAGCAGCCTTGTGCACCGCCCATTTAGAAGGTGAACAAGGACGTCTACCGCTTATCAGCTGGAATAGCAGGGTTGCCAGTTCTGTGATTTCCAGGCTCGATTTTCTGCTGGCAGAAGCCGGCGTTTCAGAGCTGGGCAAACGCTTCCAGAATATTGGTACAGTCCCGGGTTGGGGGGGGACTCGTCCACGCCAATATACCCACGAATGGCCAAATGGTTACCGCTCATGGAAAACTCAAATAGCCGCCAGCAAACTGGCTAATCAGATAGTCCACATCCTCAACACCGAAACCAAACCTAACGGTGAAAAACGTTATCGTTTAATGCCACTTGTCGGAGGCGGCAAAGGTCCCTGGACCGTTAGAGGTGTGCAACGAGTCTTATTCTGTGATGGGTATTGAGCGCCATTTAATCTGCTAAGACTCTTGCGTTTGTCGGCTTAAGGGAACAAGCCTCTTACCCATTATTTATTTGATCTTGGCTCATTCATTAGCCAATTTCCCAAGCTAACTTATCAATGAATAATCTTCAGATATATCAAGAATAGACAAACTGTCAAAGATTGTTACAATCGAAGAAGGCCATAGCGGATTGATAACAATGATGCAGTTTAAAATAAGCACTATTCAAACGATGTTGTTGCCAATAATTTTGGGAGTGTTTCTGTTTGGTGGGCTTTCTAATAATGCACTGTCTGCTGAAAAGGGAGAACCAGCTCTGGCTGAAGATGAGATTACTGTTGAAAAATTGCAGGAGTTGGAACCTTTCCCCGAATTCTTTGAACAGATGTCGCCCGAGGGGCGGCTTGACTGGCTAAACTCTCAAGTTAAACAAGCCGCTACTCCTGCTCAAACTTATAACTTTAAAAGAGCTTTAGCTTTTGAGCATTTTTTTAATTATAGGAACTCCGAAGCTCAAAGCATTTGCCAAACAACTCCTCCCTTATCATTTGATCTTCGTTACCGTTTTGCCTGCATCCAGGTAAGCGATGTGAGTTACGAGAAGCGAATCGAAAGATTCTTTAATCTCTACCAGTCTGCGATCGAGGCTGATGATAAGACTATGGCGGCACAGGTTTTGACTTCTATGGGATGGTACCAGTCGGGAAAGGGAGATATTGCGGCAGCTTTTAAAAGTTACGAAGAAGCTTTATCAATGGGCGAGAATCTCGAGTTTTTTGCGCTGAATGATGCGATGGTCAATACCGCTAGCCTGTATATCATCCATGGTGATAAAGAATATATTCGAAAAGGTATTGAGCTACACAAGGAGTCAATTGAAAGAATAAAGAAACGGGCAGAAGAAGACCCTGAATTTGCTGAAACGTCGCGCGCAGCGATGATAATTCCAGAGTTTAATATTGGGATAGCTTACGCTCTGCATACCTTTGAGTATGAAAAAGCTTTGCAGTGGTTTGATATTGTAAACAAGAGTGATACTGAAATCCCTCATTTAAGACTATCATCAATACTTTTCTCAGCATTGTCTGCGGTAGAGCTCGGGCGTACTCAACAAGCAGAACAGTATTTAGCCCGCTCTTACGACGAACCTGTTGTTAATAATTCAGAATTTTCCTATCTATATTGTTACAGAGAACTGGTTAAATTTAAATTGGGTCAAGAGGCGGATATGGATGTTTGTCTGCCTTTACATCAGAACGTACCGCTAGAGGTTAAAATTGACGTTTATAAACGAATATCAAATTTAGATGATGCGGTTATCAAGTACGCGGGCATGGAGCAGTTTTATAAGTTGTTTGAGGAAAAGTTGGAAAGCCAGTTAAAGCAGAGCTCTACCTCTGCGGCTTCTACTGCAGAACTGCATCGACAGCAGCAAGAATCGAGACTGAGGAATGAGTTACTCGAAAAAGAGATTGCGTTAAAAACTGCTCAGCAAGAAAAACGAGAAGGGCAGATTCGCCTTATGGTATCTGTCACACTCATCTTGCTATTACTGGTGGTTATTACGGTGATCAGGTTGCGTCAGAAGCGAAAGTTAGCTGAAATGTATGAGGAACTCAGCGTACTGGATGTCTTGACCGGCTTAAAAAATAGACGTTTCCTGGAGCAAAACATCAATCGTGAGATGGGCTTTGTAAAGCGTTTACAGACTAATGATATCGAAGGTGCTTTGGGAATTTATTTGCTCGATATTGATCA
>JAPHRL010000231.1 GCA_026195755.1 Kangiella sp.
CAAATGGCATCCATTCAAAACTATTTGGCGTGTTTTGCCATTGCCAGGGAATCACGTTTTGCCAGCAAAATAGGATAGCTGCGCCCAACGCAACCAAGGCCACTTTAAACCCGTGACCAATATAGGAATGCAGCAATATCGCTAATGGGACCGCGGTTATTTCACTCCAACCTAATTGGCTTCTGAACATGGCTAATTTAATAATTAATACGAATACAGTGATACCGATAATCACTGTCATGCTGTATTTCTTGGCGACCACACGTTCGAGCACATAATAAAATACCATCCAAAATAAAATTCGCTCAAGCCATAACTCAAGTGACCAGTTACTTTGCGCAATATTGTTTAGCCCATCACCAAACTGTTTACTTTCGAAGACAGGAATATAAGGAAAAAACTGCCAGGCCAGCCATAAGGTTAACACCAGCAATGCAGGCGTCAGCTGGAAGCGGAGGCCACGGGGAATCAGTCTTTGCACTCGTTGACTATTGGTAAAACCGGCAATCGCAAAGCCAATCAGAATACCAATTGAATTCGTTAACGCATCTGCAGCTTCAGCTATCCTTGAAGGTAAATAGAATTGCAGCACTTGTAGCAATAACGCAAACAAAAAACCACCAATAAAAGTCATGACCAGCCATAACAGTGGCCACTGTCGTTTTTCTTCCTTAATGGTCAGAGCGCTGAAAAATCCGTATGGAATAAATAGCAGAATATTGGCAATCAGGTCACTGCGAATGGTTCTATGGTGCCAGCTAAACAACCATTGTGAGAAGTCCGCGGGGAAATCTCGTCCCATCTCGAAATCGAAGGGATAGAGAGAGCCATAAGCAATGAACAATATGACGATGTACCAAATGAGTCGCATGAAAACCCTTTTTCGCTTTATTTTGAGGTCTGTCATCAGAATGACATTGTTGTGCGTCAACAGCTGACGTAATTCATTGAAAAAGCTACAATAGCCGCATCTTTTCCAATCGGAACAATCATGTTTTGTCAGCTTGACGCCATTGTAACTGCAAGTAAGCAAAAATTCGCGGACAAAGTCGCGATTGATGATAACAAACGTCAATTGACCTACCAGCAACTTGATCGCGCCATTAATCAGCTTGCGCAATATTTTCTGAGTATGGGTTTAGCTCAGGGTGATCGGATTGCTATCTATCTGCCTAAACAGGTAGAAACGGTCATCAGCATTTTAGCTGCCAGCCGAGCAGGACTGGTTTTTGTTCCTGTTAATCCCATACTTAAGCCTACTCAAGTGGCCTATATTCTAGCGGATTGCAACGTTAAGCTACTGATCACAAGTCAACAAAGAGCCAAACTTTCAACTGAAGCTTTACAAACTTGTTCTGACCTTTGCCATCTGCTAATCATCGAGCAAGGCTTGGCAGATGATCACACTGAAACGACCCTTCAACAGCATTTTTGGCCTGAAACTGACACACAAGATACTGAAGCACCGCTCTGTCAGGTTATCGATCAGGATTTAGCCGCCATTCTTTATACCTCAGGTTCAACAGGACAGCCCAAAGGCGTCTGCTTATCCCATCGCAACCTTATTGCGGGGGCGCAGAGCGTCAGTCAGTACTTACATAATACTTCTGACGACAAAATCCTGGCAGTACTGCCCCTAAGTTTCGATTATGGCTTAAGTCAGATCACCACTGGCTTGCTGGTCGGTGCAACAGTGGTACTCATGGAATATCTGCTACCACGCGATGTTATTCGTCAGGTTGCCAAACATCAGATCACAGGTCTGGCTGCTGTGCCGCCTTTATGGATACAGCTTGCAAAGCTCGAATGGCCGGTGGAGGCCCGTTGCTTGCGTTATTTCACCAATAGTGGTGGCGTCATGCCCAAAACAACGTTGGATCAATTACGCCAGGCATTGCCAAACTCTCTACCCTACTTAATGTACGGCCTGACCGAAGCTTTCCGTTCTACTTACCTTGAGCCCCAGTATGTGGATACGCACCCCGATTCTATCGGCAAAGCGATTCCTAATGCCGAAGTATTGGTGCTACGCCCTGACGGGAGCGTTTGCGATGTCGATGAACCCGGCGAGCTGGTACACAGAGGCGTGCACGTCAGTCTCGGCTACTGGAATGCGCCTGATAAGACAGCCAAGCGTTATAAACCCATTGGTAACAATCCTGACTACTTACCCGAACTGGCGGTCTGGTCGGGTGATACTGTGCGTCGTGATAGGGATGGATTTCTCTATTTTATTGGCCGGCAAGACGATATGATAAAATGCTCCGGTTATCGCATCAGCCCTGCCGAGCTTGAAGAGAGCCTTTACCAGCTGGCCGGTGTGGCTGAGGTGGTTGCTATTGGCTTGCCCGATGAAGAATTAGGCCAGGCCATAATGTTATTGATCAAAGCCGATAGTGGATTAACCGAGCAGGATGTTAAGCGTTATTGCCAACAGCAATTACCCAATTATATGCAGCCGAAAGCTATTGAGTTTATCGATCAATTGCCGCGCAATCCCAACGGCAAAATTGACCGCAAGCAGTTACAAAACGACTATCAAAAAATCATAAGGTTGAGTAAATGAGTCATAAGACACATGCTGACATGAATCAATTTGAATCCCGTGATGGCCGGTTGGTCATTGCCGGGTATTCTGTTGAGGAAGTGGTAGCCATCGCCGGGCAAACACCCTGCTATGTCTATGACCGTTCGGTCATTAAAAGGAATGTGGAAAAACTACGCAGTTTTTTCCCTAAAGTCAGTTTGCATTACGCCATTAAAGCCAATCCGATGCCCGCAGTAGTCAACTATTTATCGCATCAGGTCGATGGGCTTGACGTAGCTTCTGGCAAAGAACTGCATACCGCCATATCAACTGGAATCTCTCCATCCAACATCAGTTTTGCTGGCCCTGGAAAGTCAGAGCAAGAGCTGACAATGGCAATTTTTTCAGGCATCACTATTAATATCGAATCCATTACTGAGCTGAAACGTATTATCACTATTGCTGACTGCCATGATCGTGTCGCGAATATTGCTTTACGCCTTAATCCTGATTTCGAACTCAAATCCTCGGGCATGAAAATGGGCGGCGGCCCGCAACAATTTGGTATTGATGTAGAGCAACTTGATCATGTGTTCGAACTCCTAGACCATCCAAAACTCAAGTTCATGGGCCTGCATATTTTTACTGGCTCGCAAAACCTTAATTCAGGCGCTATCATTACCGCTCATAACAGTATCTTTGCTCTGGTCGACCGTCTGTATAAAGAATATAGCTTTACTCTAAAGCACCTTAATATTGGTGGAGGTTTTGGAATTCCTTATTTTCCCGGAGACCAACTGCTTGAGCTTGCACCTATCGCCGACAACCTTAATAAGCTGATTGATGAACACCAATCACTACTGAATAATTGCGAATTGATTCTTGAGCTAGGTCGTTACTTGGTTGGCAATGCCGGTGTTTATCTTTGCCAGGTGACTGACAAAAAAGTATCCCGTGGCCAGATCTATTTAATAACCAATGGTGGTCTTCATCACCATTTAGCGGCTTCTGGTAATTTTGGACAGGTCATTCGAAAAAATTATCCTGTTGCGATCGCCAACCGTATGCAACAATCTGACACCGAGCTGGTGAATATTGTTGGCCCTTTATGTACACCGCTTGATATTCTTGCCAATAAGATGGAGCTCCCTAAGGCAGAAATTGGTGATTGGGTAGCTGTTTATCAATCAGGGGCTTATGGCTTTACCGCCAGT
Organism: Kangiella sp.; assembly: GCA_026195755.1. Taxonomy (GTDB): domain Bacteria; phylum Pseudomonadota; class Gammaproteobacteria; order Enterobacterales; family Kangiellaceae; genus Kangiella. The sequence goes on from JAPHRL010000231.1 coordinate 3,742, forward strand.
CCGCGTGATTTTTTAAGCCACCCGCACCCTGTTGAGCTACTACTCTAACTGTTTATACCAATAGAGATTTTTATGTCGATTTCATCTTCTTTAAAAAATTTATCGCTATCTTTGCTCCGCTTACCCTTAAAACTGCTGGTCCGCGAGCAAGGAGCACCTTCCGATCCAAAGCAAGAGTTTGAACTCAATAACGACGATCATATTATTTATATCTTAAGAACTCAGTCTGTTACCGCCATTGAGCTACTTCGCCGCCAGGCTTCTCAGCTTCAGCTACCAACGGCAAGAGTTACCGATAAGAAATTAGCGGTACCAGAATCCGGTAGCTGCTTATTCTTAAACAACAGACCCAGTGTTTTTCGTCGTAGTCGCGTTAATTCTGCTCATAAAGTCTCTATTGCTAAATTGGTTCAGGCCCAAAAAGCCAATCCAGATAAAACTTTTAAACTCGTGCCTGTTTCGATCTATTGGGGTCGAAGCCCCGGCAAAGAGAAATCCTTTTTGCGCTACTTCATGTCTAACGTTGAGCAATCTGGTCGTTTGGCAAAGTTTTTTATCATGCTCTTTTTGGGTCGCCAATGTTTGGTTCAATACGGCGAACCAATCGTCCTTAACTCTTCTCGAGTTAATCTTGATAACCCTCCTGAAAAGACAGCCCATAAACTGAGCCGTATTTTACGTGTCCACTTTAACCGACAATGGGTTGCTACTGTTGGTCCACGCGCACAAAATCGTCGTGACTTAATTGATGGTATTGTCGCTTCTGATCTGGTTCATCAAGCGGTTGAGCGGGAAATAAAAAAGACTGGCAAAACGCGCGCACAAATCGAGAAACAAGCAGGTAAATACGTTAAAGAAATTGCCGCCAACTTTAGTCCACGCATGATTCGCTTCTTGTCGACCACCTTAACCCGATTGTGGAACAAGATTTATGCTGGCATCGAAGTTAACAATCTCAAGCAAGTTCGCCAACTGGCAAAAGACTATGAGCTTGTTTATGTTCCTTGCCATCGTAGTCATGCTGATTATTTATTACTGTCTTACCAGCTCTATCATGAAGGCCTGGTGCCTCCGCATATTGCTGCCGGTATAAACTTGAATTTCTGGCCTGTTGGTTCTGTGCTTCGTCGTGGTGGTGCTTTCTTTTTACGTCGCAGCTTCCGTGGCAACAAATTATATACCGCTGTTTTTAACGAATATCTATACCGACTTTTTAACAAAGGTATTCCCGTTGAATATTTCCAGGAAGGCGGCCGTAGTCGAACCGGTCGTTTATTAACACCAAAGACTGGGATGTTAGCGATGACAGTACAAAGTATGTTACGCGGCATTCGTCGCCCTATTATGTTTGTACCTGTCTATATTGGCTATGAGCGTATGTTTGAGGGCAAAAGTTATGTCGGTGAATTACGCGGCCACGCTAAGAAACAAGAGTCTGTAGGTCAGCTGCTAGGCGTACGCAAAGCCTTGAAACGCTTTTACGGCAAAGTCTATCTCAACTTCGGCCAACCGCTAGCATTAGAAGATTACCTGGCCAAACAGAACATAGACTGGAGCGGTCTACAAGGCCAGGCTCAGGCTCGCCCAGATTGGCTGTCTAATTTTGTAGTTGATTTAGGTGATGAAATCAATCGTCGTATCAATGCAGCTGTCAGTCTTAATAGTGTATGTCTGGTCAGTCTTTCTTTATTAGCGACTCCGCGTTTAGCTATGGACAAACAAGAACTCATCGCGCATCTTGATTTGTTGATGACTTTTGCTCGTCAAGCGCCTTACAGTGAGCATATCAATATTCCTGAAGAGAACGGTTTGCAGTTGTTAGACACTGCACAAAAACTGGGCATGGTTCAGGAAATCAACGACCCTGCTGGTGATGTCATTTCAATTGAAGGTGATGAAGCGGTTCTATCGACTTATTACAGCAATAATATACTGCATGTCTTTGCGCTGACGTCATTAATTGCTTCTATTTTTCAACGTCATGATGATGTTACTCACCAACACATTCTAAATGCCGTTAAGTCCGTTTATCCCTTCTTGCATCAAGAGTTGTATGTCCGTTGGGATATTAATGAACTTGAAGAGCGCACTAACCAGCTTATTCAAACCATGCTTGATCATAAATTACTGTTTAAACGTGGTGATGAATACATTCCTGCTGATAGCGAAGCCCCTGAATGGTCACGTTTAATGTTGCTAGCTCAAGCAGCGCAGCCTGCGTTACAGCGTTATGCAATGAGTCTGACCATTTTATTTAGTTTACAACCTGAACAGGTTATTCATCGTGCTGAACTCGAACAGGAAAGCCAAAAACTGGCGCAACGTATCGCAGCTCTTTATGGTATCAATGCACCAGAGTTCTTTGATAAAAATCTTTTCAAATCTCAAGTTAAAGTATTAAAAGAGCAAGGCTGGGTTGAACATAGAGAAGGGATTGGCATGCGTGCCACTGAGAGTTGCAAAGATTTACATCAAAGTATCTTGAGCATGTTAAGCATTCCCGTTCAACAGGGATTGCAACAAGCTGCTCGCAGTTTACGTCAACAGGCTCGTGACCAAATTCTTCTTGTTGACCAGAACTCATCCGAATTGGTAGTGCAGGACGATACCCAAAAAGAAGACTAAGCCAACATAATTATTATTCAAGAAGGCGTTGAAGCATTCCTGTCCGTCACGTGTGCGACAACGCCACATTTGTATTGCAATTAAGATCGCCGCAATGACCCAGCTGGCATAATAATAAATTCCAAACTCCAACTGTTCGCCTACCAGATGCATACCGATCAAAAATAAAGCTTGTATGCTGCCAACCATGACCAGATCCATTTCACCAAACAATATAGCGGTGGACTTCAGTCCTAGTCGCATATCATCTTTTCGATCAACCATCCCATATAGAGTATCGTAGGCCAAGACCCACAATAGCGTGGATGTATAAATGACCCACACAATCAATGGCAACTCATTCTGAATTGCTGCAAAAGCCATTGGGATTGACCAAGCAAAAGCCGCTCCTAATATCACTTGGGGGAAATAGGTATAACGTTTCATAAAGGGATAGGTTGCAGCCAAACCAATCGCCACAAAGCTTAAACTCACCGCAAACCAATTCAAGGTCAGCGCCAATCCAAAAGCAATTAACACCAACAACACAAAAAGCCCTAATGCCTCACGCGATGTCACTTTATTCTGTGCCAGAGGGCGCTCTCTCGTCCGCTCCACATGTGCATCAAAATCCCGATCCGCAAAATCATTAATGACACAACCCGCCGAACGCATCAGAAAAACACCAAGACAAAACACCAACAGAATCCACAACGGAGGCAAACCCTCCGCCGCAATCCACAGCGCCCACAGCGTTGGCCACAACAACAAAAAAGTGCCAATCGGCTTATCCAACCGCATCAACAACGCATACTGGTGGCATTTATCTTTATTCAAGTTCATCCCCTTTTTTATAAGTGCATTAACCTATAAAACTATTGTCATTCCCGCGTAGGCGGGAATCCAGATTGTTTCTTTAGAATGGACTCCCGCCTTCGCGGGAGTGACAGATTTTAATTTGGCCATTCCAAATGGTTGGCCTAAACATTAAAACCACTAAACCATTAAACTAATTGGATGGGGACAGCTAACGTCTAGTCTGCCCCTTTGGGTATACCCCATCCTCTAAACTTATGTATTCAACTCACCATCTTGCCTCGGGATAGTCCCATTTGAATTGAGCTGAGGAACTGTTTGGTCATAGTAATTTGAATCTGGACGATTCAAATAGCGAAATTCGGGCCAGGGATGGAACGTATTTCGCGGTACCTTATGAACAAACAGTTTCGAAGGTAATCATTCGTAGAATGATCTCAACCTTTGGTCGGAACATTAATTTAAACAACACACACAATATTACCGATACAATGGCGCATCCGGCAAAAACACCTCACACACCAACATTCCATCGTTTTTATCTTTCTTTTTCCATAACGAGCGTCTTGCCCACAGTTTTGGCTGTTTCGATTTCACTAACAGGTTTTCATTAATTAAATAATGAATGGCGCTTTTATAGAGCGGGCTGGTTTCTTCCAGCTGGCACACCTGCAGAAACTGGCGTCTTAATTCTTCATCAGAAAAAAGGATACTTCCCAGTGGTTGATTGCCCAGTTTTTCAATTAAATGTTTGCTGGCAACTGGCATGGTAGTACGCGCATAAATCCACGGCTGTTGTGGGCCATATAACACCACTTCCCGAACCTGACAGTTTACATCGCCCTCTGTATTTAGTGCTGCAGCTTCTTCTACGGTTAAAATTCCGTCACCTTCGCGTAGGACGTCAAGTTTTACCTGCTCCACGTTGCGCGACAGCTTTTCAGTTAAAGAACCAAACTCTGCGAGCCATTCGGCTACATGAAACGGAAGCTCCTTTATTGCTGTATCGTCCGCATTTTGCCAGTGATTAAAATTCATCATAAATATCAGGCTAAACTAAAGTGCGGTTATTGTACTGGATCTTAAACACATTACCCAAGTACTAAGCCTTCTGCCCAGCCAAGGCGTCTCTGCAGACTTGCTTCAAGGCTTCAACGCTTGATAGACGAGTAAAGTTTGGGCGAATGATAAAAGCGATACGTCGATGTGGCCCCGGCTCTTTCAAATGCACTGCGGTTAATGCTTTATTTTGTGAAATGAGCTGATCGAGTGCCATATCCGGAATTAATGTCGTTCCAAGCTTACCTAACACCATTTGGATCAGAGTATTCAAGCTGGTCGCGCCAAAGCCGTGTTCTGTCTGTTCTTTGCTTAATTTACAGGCATCCAGAATATGGTCTTTAAGGCAATGTCCTTCTTTGAGCAGCATCAGGTTGCTGTGCATCATCTCATCACTGGTGATTTCTTTTTGTTGGCTGTACTTATCGCCTTTTAGCGTCACCCAATAAAAATCTTCTTGCCAGAACTCCATGGTTAGCAAACCATCACAGGCATAGGGCAAGGCCAGGATTGCGGTGTCCAGCTCACCTTTTTGTACCTTTTCGACCAATACATGCGATTGCTCTTCGACAATGCGTAATTCTGCGTTTGGATATCGTTGGTTCAAAACCGGGAACATCTTGGGCAGTAAATAAGGGGCAATGGTTGGGATAACGCCCACCGATAAGGGAAAGCTGAGTGGTTCTTTCAGGCTCGAGGATAAGTTCTGCAATGAATTGACCTGGGCAACGATCTCACGCGCTCGGTCTAATACCTCGCGTCCAATTGGCGTCACCAGCACCTTTTTATTGTCTCGCTCAAAGATCTGCACTCCCAGCTGCTCTTCCAGCTGGCTAAGCGCCGTACTTAGCGCAGACTGGCTAACATGGCATTTATCAGCTGCCTTCTTGAAGTGTAAGGTTTCTTCGGCTGCCAGAGCATAAGTGAGCTGTTTGAATGAAAGCATGTGGAACACCCTAAAGTTCGCGACCATGTTCAATATTTTAGAACATAAACTTCAATATATCCAAATTTACTTATCATCCGTGCATCGTTAAAGTAGTCCCCGAAGTCAATTACTTATTAATACTATTAGGAGATCTTAACTATGGCACTAATTAACACTGAAATTAAACCATTTAAAGCAACAGCCTTTAAAAACGGTGAATTTGTTGAAGTTTCTAACAAAGACATCGAAGGCAAGTGGGCAGTATTTTTCTTCTACCCAGCTGACTTTACTTTCGTATGTCCTACCGAGCTTGGTGACCTTGCTGATCACTACGCAGAGCTTCAAAGCCGTGGCGTAGAAGTTTTCTCAGTATCTACTGACACTCATTTCACGCACAAAGCATGGCACGAAACTTCAGACACTATTGGCAAAATCAACTATGCCATGATCGGTGACCCGACTGGAGAAATTACTCGTAACTTCGACGTTATGCGTGAAGGACAAGGTCTTGCAGACCGCGGTACTTTCGTTGTTGACCCAGATGGCGTCATCCAGGTTATGGAAATCACTGCTGAAGGTGTTGGCCGTGACGCTGAAGAGTTGGTTCGTAAAATTAAAGCCGCTCAATACGTACGCAACAACCCAGGTCAAGTTTGCCCAGCAGCTTGGAAAGAAGGCGAAGAAACTCTTGCTCCTTCATTAGACCTGGTAGGCAAAATCTAATTTGCATAAGACCCTTGGCTGGCTTCGGCCAGCCAGCTCTCCGGAGCTTGAGCATTTTCCTCCCAGCATTTTATCTATAGAGCTGATGCTGGGTGGAAAATATCCAACCAACGCAAGACAAAGGTGTAATCCCAATGTTGAATAATCAAATTTTAGAAGCCTTAAAAGGCTATACCGCCAAGATGCAAAAGACGGTGACTTTCGTTTTGCAAACCGGTGAGCACTCAAAACGAAACGAACTTAAAGAATTCTTAACCAGCTTTGTCAGCGTTAGCGACAAGCTGCAACTTGAAGAACGTGACCTGTCAGGTCAGGTGCGCAGTCCGATCAGCTTTATTCTCGAGGCGGATGGCAAGGATACAGGTATCCGTTTCTCAGGTATTCCATCTGGTCATGAGTTCAACTCATTAGTACTGGCGGTATTACAGGCAGCCGGTAGCCCTATAAATCTGGATGAGTCTTTGAAGAAAATGGTCGCCAATGTACAGCAACCGATGAAGTTCGAAGTTTTCATCAGCTTAAGCTGTCACAACTGTCCCGACGTGGTACAGGCCCTCAATCAGTTTGCCCTGTTAAACCCTAACATTGAGGCAGAGATGATTGACGGTGGCTTGTTTCAGGACATGGTCAAAGAGCGCGACATTCAAGGCGTACCCAGCGTTTACCTGAATGGCGAATTATTCGCTAACGGTAAAGTCACGGCAGCCGAACTGATTGATAAGTTACTGGAAAAAGATCCCAGCATTGCCAAGGCAGGTGCTGGCGAAAAAATGCCATTGCAGGATGTGGTTGTTATCGGCGGTGGCCCGGCAGGCGTTGGCTCAGCTATTTACAGCGCCCGTAAAGGTCTTAAAGTCACCTTGATTGCCGACCGTATCGGTGGTCAAGTCAAAGACACCATGGGTATCGAGAACCTGATTTCAGTACCAAAAACCACTGGCCCAGAATTGTCCGGTGCTTTGCAGTCACACCTGAACGATTACGACGTAACGGTCAAAGAACATTTGCGCGTTACCAATATCGAACAAGGTGATATTAAAAGCGTGACTCTGTCATCTGGTGAAGTGATTGATAGTAAAACCTTAATTATTGCTACTGGCGCCAAATGGCGTGAACTGGGTATTCCCGGCGAGAAAGAAAACATTGGTAATGGCGTTGCCTACTGTCCGCACTGCGATGGACCTTTCTTCAAAGGTAAGGATGTTGCTGTAATCGGCGGTGGTAACTCAGGGATTGAAGCTGCCCTCGATTTGGCTGGTATTGTTAAGTCGGTAACCGTCTTTGAGTTTATGCCAGAACTAAAGGCGGACAAGGTGCTGGTGGATCAGGCAGAAGCCCGTGACAACATAACGATTCTGCGCAATGTCGCCACTAAAGAGATTCATGCCGAAAATGGCAAAGTATCTACGATTGAATATCAGGATCGAGCAACTGAAGCGAACCACAGTTTAAAACTGGATGGTGTTTTTGTACAGATTGGCTTAGTGCCCAACAGTCAGTTCCTGGGTGATGTGGTTGAACTGACACGTTTCGGTGAAGTGGTCATTAACGAGAAGTGCGAAACGTCACAACCCGGCATCTATGCCTGTGGAGATGTGACTACAGTACCGTACAAGCAGATCGTAGTAGCCATGGGTGAAGGTGCTAAAGCATCACTGGCATCCTTTGAATACCTGCTGGCTAATTCATCGAAGCTTGAAACCATGTATCAGGATCATCAAACAAGCCAGTCAGCAGCAGCATAAATAATCATCTTGTTTAGTTAGTCATGGCGGGCCAAAGTGCCCGCCCTTTTTTTTTTCATTTTTCTGCTAGGGGCAGACCAATGTGTCTGCCCTTTTTAATTCTAGTTTATTCGTACGGACAAGTCATGAGTTGACCCTACAATCCCAATTGCAATCCTAGCTCCAGCATGGCTTAATAGCTATTATCAAGGAGGTCTTTATGTCACTAGTAGTTGCAGAAACCTATCCCAACACCATGCAGGCGCACATCGCCCGCGGTCTTCTTGAATCCCACGGTATTAACGCCACCATCCTGCATGAACACACACACAGCACCTACTCATTTGCACTGGGTGAAGTACCGCTGATGGTCGACGAAGAGAACTATATTCGAGCGAAAGAAATATTGAATGAAGAGTTGCCGCCAGATCCTATAGAGAGTTTTTCAGCTTAACGTAAAAGTGTTAGCGTTCAACCGGGTTATTCAGCTTCCACAACTCAAAACCACCATCCATACTGTAGACTTCTTCAAAACCTTGTCCTGCAAAATACTGAGCAGCAGGTTGACTGCTGTTGCCGTGATAACAGATGACCACTAATGGCTTGTCTTTATCTGATTCCTGAATAAACTCGGCAGCATTCTGATTGTTTATATTCTTTGCATTGGGCATATGCCCAGCTGCATAAGATTGTGGATCACGAATATCAGCCAGCAGAACTTCTTGATTTTCCATCAGCTCTTTTGTCTGTTCAATGCTGATTCTTTTAAACATACTCATTTCTTAAAAACCTTTAGTTTTCGCTGTGATATAGCCTAACAGGCCGCCACTGAGCAGACCGATTAAGTGAGCGGCATTGGCAATGTTGCCGAGCAGTCCGGTAAAGCCTAAGACTAACCACAACA
>JAPHRL010000113.1 GCA_026195755.1 Kangiella sp.
CTCTAGTCCTGAGGTCCCCCGTAAAGCTCCTTTACCCTGGCCCTGTCGGGCGAACCATCCTCGAGCAGCGGAATCTCGGAGACAAATTCAACATACCGAGGCTTTTTGAAGCTGAATTATACCGCGAGGAAGGTGTGCTGGAAGCATCCGATGGGCTGATTTTTGATATAGGCATCATTTTCAGGCGATTAGGGTTTTTAGAGCGTGCTGAAAAGTATTTCAAACGATCAGAGGAAGTTGCCAAGCAGGATAACTTGAGCTTCGGGTTAATTCGTGTGTATTTACAGCAGGGCTTTTTGGAAGAGCAACGTAATAACCCTGCGAAAGCTATTGAAAAGTATCTTGCGGCATTAAAGGTTGCCGAGGACAACGGTGTCATTACAGAAATGGTTCCAATACGAATTGCTTTAGCTGGCGGTTATAACCTTGATGGTCAATACGGTAAGGCTCTTCAGGAATTAAAGCTCGCTGAAGAAGCCAGACAGAAGATGGGAAACAGTGGCTATGACGGTATGGCCTCGATGTATTATGGCGTTGCTTTTAGTAATCTTGAGCAGCCTGAGCAAGCCGAGGAATTTTTTGTTAACGCGGAGCAACTGATGCTGGCGGATAACAATAAACGTTATCTGGCACTCTTATATGAGGTTTGGGCCAAAAGCTATGAGCGGGCTGGCAATAGTACACAGGCTCTCGATAAATATCAAAAGTACATGCAGCTACAGATAGAGTTAGATAGACAACGCTCAGACCAGCAAACTCAGGTACTGCGCTTTGAATATGATAGCGAAAGAACCGAGATCGAAAACGAACAGTTACAAAAAGAAAGGCAGTTGAAAGACGAACAACTGGACTCGTTGAAGGCTACGCGCAAATGGCAAATATTAGCGATAGTTTTAGGTGGGCTTTTGACGCTGGTGCTTATCTGGTTTTCGTTGAGACAGGTGGCAAACTCGCGCAAGTTTAGGCAGTTGGCACATACTGATAGTCTGACTGGGCTTGCTAACCGTCGTCAGATTGAGCGCGCTTTAAAAAGAGAAATGGAGGCTGCTAATCAAAGCGGAAAGCCGCTCAGCATATTAATGTATGACATTGACCACTTCAAGGTTGTTAATGACATCCATGGTCATTCTGTGGGGGATGTGGTGCTAACTAATCTATCGAACTTTAGTAAAGAACTATTACGAGACAATGATGTGTTGGGCAGGACTGGTGGTGAGGAATTCCTGGCAGTGTTGCCTAATGCTAATTTGGATCAAGCCATTCAGGTAGCTAAGCGTTTGCAGCAAGAAGTTGACCTTAAGCAATATACAGAGATCGAAAGCGAGTTGAATGCCACTATTAGTGTTGGCGTAACAGAATTCAAACATGGTGAACATATGGATGAATTTATAAGACGCGTTGATGAAGCTTTGTATCAAGCAAAAGAAAATGGACGTAACAGAGTGGAGTATGTGATCTAAAAAGGGCTAAAGAGTTAGCCCTTCATTAATACGATACCAGCCTGTGAGACTAAAGCGTGACTTATTGGCTGGTAACACTTCATGCGGAAATATTTCACTTAAAAACACCACCAAAGTACCAAACTCAGGCAGAACCGTTTCGATGGCTGTTTTCTGCCGCTTACGGTAAAGTAAAAGTTCACCACCATCCTCTGCAGTCCACTGTGGATTTAAATAAAGAACTGTCGTTAATCGGCGGTTAGTGCTACCCCGAAATGCATCAAGGTGGCGTTTATAAAAAGCCCCTTCCGGATAGTGTGCAAACATAGACTCATAATCAAACAAGCCTAGAAACAAGTGCTGATTTAAGCGCAAGCGCAATTGTTCAATCCAGACAAAATAATCCTGAGCAAAAGGTTGCTGTGCTTCTAGCCACTGAATGTGGTCAGTACGCACAAATTCATTGGTATGAAAGTCTTGCTCACGACCAATGCCGGCCTGGTCAAACTGGTGAGGGTTACTATCTATTAAGCCACTGAATAATTGGTTGAGTACATCTAGAGGTAATGCATTGGGTAGCACGATATAACCTTGCTCAGTAATAGCATCACAGATACGAGTGAAGATATCGTCATCGAAGTAACCGGTCGAGCTTGAAGAAATGGATTGTAGGGCTTGGGTCAATGTCGTAAACCAGAAAAGTTATATGCGCGATTTATACTCCAAAAAGCAGGTTTTGTGAACAAAATTTACACACTAAGGTAAACAGAGTCTGGGCCTGTCGCAATTGGACGATGCCTGATTTAGACTAAGTACTATCAATGAATAGATGTGAGAACTCTCTTGATGACATATAAGCAGAACATAGCGGAGCTGATTGGTAATACGGATTTACTGAGAATCCCATCCTTGTCTCAGTTGACGGGTTGCGAAATTCTAGTGAAATGTGAGTTTCAGAATCCCGGCGGCTCAATCAAAGACCGGGCGGCGCTGCAAATGGTTCAGGACGCCATTGCTAAAGGCGAGCTCAAGCCAGGCATGACAATCGTTGAAGGTACGGCCGGCAATACTGGTATTGGCTTGGCAGTGGTGGCTAAAGCTCTGGGCTATAAGATGTTGACCGTTATGCCAAAAGGACAAACCCCGGAAAAAGAAAAGATGATTGCTTTGCATGGCTCAGAATTGATGCTTGTAGATCCTTGCCCTTTTGCCAACCCCAATCACTTTTACCATACCGCAAAACGCCTCGGTGAAGAGAATGAGGATTATTGGTGGGCTAACCAGTTCGAAAACATCAGCAATGCTAAAGCTCATTATGAACACACCGGGCCGGAAATCTGGCAGCAAACAGATGGCAAGGTAGCCACCTTAGTATCGGTGTCAGGAACCGGCGGTACTATTGGTGGCTGCTCGCGTTATTTAAAAGAACAAAATAAAAATGTGCAGGTGTGGTCTATCGATCCGGATGGTTCCGGAATATATCACTATCTAAAGACCGGTGAATATAAAGCCCAGGGCAGCTCGTTTACTGAAGGGATCGGCATTATGCGAACGGTAGCCAATTTTGCACAGGCGAGAATTGATAAAGGCATAACCTTACCAGATGATGATTTAGTCACCGTTTCGCGCGCAGTCAGAAATGCAGATGGATTAGTGCTAGGGAGTAGTTCCGCACTGAATATTGCTGGCGCACTCTTCGCAGCAGCCAAATCAGGCCCTGGAAAAACTATTGTTACCTTTGCGTGCGATGCGGGTGAACGATCCTTTTCAAAATTATGGAACCCAGAGTTTTTATCAGAAAAAGGTATCGACGAAGATAGAGAAACCATTGAGCAGATGTTCAACCGTTATAAAGCAGTGGATAACAGCGTCATAGTGAATGTTACTGGCGAGGATTAATGATGGATAAAAAGCCACATTTGAAATTATTGGATGCACAGTTTGATGTTCATCGATTATTATCATTGATGAATTTAGAAGACTTGCAAGGGAGTTGGTTTTTGTCCTCAACCGATGAAGAAATATCACTGGTTTGTGAAACGATAAACCGTGATTTGTTAAAAGACACTGTCCAGAAAAGCGAGCTGAATTGGCGGGCAATAAAAGTCGCAGGACCGCTCGACTTTAACCTGACAGGAGTCATAGCTGGAATAAGCCAAGCACTGGCTAATGCGGAAGTTCCTATCTTTGTCATTTCAACCTTTGATACTGACTATGTTCTGATAAAAGAGCGGAACCTTGCTGAAGCACTGGTCGCCTTGAAAAAAACCAGCTATGTGTTTGTTTAAACGATTTCACATAAGAAGCATGGGGAGCTAACAAGTTGTTGGATGGGGTAGACGCTAGAGGCAATCTATCAATCAAAATGATGGGTTACGAATAAATGCTGGGGCTGCCCCTTGGGTAAACCCATCCTGTAAGGGCTTTCCGGCAATCTGAATCCTTAGCAATAAACGTGGGGCATAAAACTTCTCATCTTTTCCATTGGCCAGCACAATGATGGAATCGTCATGTGTTTATAGGATGTGTTAAACGCCAGGCGTAACCAATCAAAGCCAACCCTCCTATAGGTCATTGATGGCAAGCTACTAATACAAAAAAGCACTAGGAGCAAACCGGTAGGCAAAATGGAAAAGTTGTGAGAATAGCCGAGCTAGAGCGACGATAGAAGTATTTTAAAGACATTTAAAAACATTTTGATATAAATCAGGCAGTTATTCCATTTTGCCGGTAAAACAAAGAAAAATAAAAAAGATAAAAATAATCAAAAGTCCTTAATTATCAAATGCTTGTCTCATCTATTAAGCGAATTTTACGATTTAAGCAATAAAAATGAAATAAATAAGAACCCGCCAATAAACAATAAAAGTCTTTAATATCAATTGGTTAAATAGATTCCTCAAATAAATTGAAAGCAGTGATTTATCGTCAATTCCTATCACTCAAAGTAACAATTTGAAATATCACTCTTTGCTAATCTGTATTTGTGCAGCGACAAAGTGTCGTTGTCTTAAAAAGATTTCAGACGAGGAATTAGTGATGAACAACGAAGACGATAAAAAAACTGAAGGCACTGGCGAAAGTAAACCAGAGCAAAGTGGTAAACAGAAAGAGCGTGTCTATGAAGGCGAAGCTGAAGTATTAGGTACTGAGGAAATTCGTGGTGAAGAAAAGACCTGGTCTATGTTTGCTCACTTAGCAGCCTTTGTTGCTATGGTTCCGTTGGTGCCGGTTATAGGCATGGTGCTCGGCCCTTTAGTGGTCTGGTTATTGAAGAAAGACGATATGCCGCTAGTTGCAGAAAATGGTAAGCGTGCTTTGAACTTTAATATCACCATGTTTATTGCTTACTGCGCAGCATTAATCTTGTGCATTATCTTAATCGGAATTCCGATTTTATTTGGATTAATCATTTTCCACTTCATTGTGACCATAATGGCGGCGATCAAAGCAAGCGAAGGCGGTGTTTATGAATACCCGTTCTCAATCAAGTTGATTCAATAAGTATTGGCTTAGGAGATTGAAAAAAGAATACTAATAATAAAAAAGTGACTCTCCACACGGGGCAGCGGTTGGCTCTCTAAAGCTGCATCGCCCCATTCTCCCCAGCGGCAATCGAAAGATGCCGCTTTTTTTGTATCAGGTGTGACAGGGGCTATTCATTTTAAAAGCAAGGTGTGTATAATTTGCAGCAACTCTCGGGGTGCGCTTGGGATTAAGACTTCCGCCAATGGATTGTCTTGAATCAAGAGCTGAGATGCATTAGCAAACCCGTATAACCTGATCCGACTCGCATCGGCGTAGGGAAGAGTAATGTCACAAGCTGACGATCTCACCATATAAAGCTCTGTTCTCATTACTTCTTTGCGCCTTGCCGGTTATCTTTTGGAGGCTATTGTGGCAAAGAATGATCCCATCGATTTAAACAAACATATAATAACTCGTGAACCTTTACCTAAATCACAAAAAATTTATGTGCCTGGATATCTGCACGA